>JAPLSS010000238.1 GCA_026398515.1 Candidatus Sumerlaeota bacterium
CGCGCCGCAGCCGATGCACGCCGCCAGGTCGATGGCCATGCCCCAGCGCCGGCCCGTGTATTGATGCGGCGTCCACAGCTCGGGCGCTTTTCCTTCGCCGGCGCCAATGCGTTTGGCGAAGTCCGGCTGCGCGACAAACTCGTCCAGCGTCGCTTCGCGCACGATCGCCCCCAGCCGGCGTTGCGTTTCGCCTTGGCCAAACCGTGGATGGCTGAGCGGATCGATGGCGTGATGGTCCTGCGTAGAGACGACTTGCCACGACTTGTCGGTCCGTTCGACGGCGGCTGAAGCGAAGTGCATCGCGCCGGTGGTGCGAAGCGCGTTGGCGTCGACGCCGACGCCGTCGCCCACGCGGCCGCAGCTCCTGCGTCCATGGCCGAGGGCCAGCGAGATCGATCCGCGCGCCTGGCCGGGGGCGACGAAGACCGGCGCTTCGAGTTGGCGATCGCCGACGCGGAGGCGGATCACGTCGCCGGTCCTCACGCCGAGCGCCTGCGCCGTCGCCGGGGCGACGAGCGCGGGGTTGTCCCACACGACGCGCGTCATCGGGTCGGGCAATTCCTGGAGCCAGCCGTTGTTGGCGAAACGGCCGTCGTAGAGTCGGTAGTCGGCGCGGAATGTGATCTCGGGATTCCTGTCGTCGGGCGCCGAAGTTTGAGCGGCCAGATCGCGCAGCGCCGGCGCCCATTCGATCAGCCGCGCCATCGGGCGCTCGGTCGGCCAGGTGGTCGCGGCGATCATCCCGGCGTCCAGCGCGCTTCTCCAGGCCAGTTCGAAGTCCGCCGCCTTGCTCCAATTCTTAAACGTCGCGCGCACGAGATCGTAGCCCTTCGTCAGCTTGCCGGTCAGGGCGAAGGCGAGGATCTCGATGGGCGCGCGCCCGTCGTAGAGCGGCGCGATGAGCGGCTGCACGACGCTCAGCGTCCCGTCGGCCGCGCGTGAATCGCCCCACGATTCCAGCCAATGCGCGCGCGGGGCATTCCACTTGCACGCCTGCGACGTTTCGTTCGCGTAGAGGCTCAAATGGATGCTCGTCGGGACGTTCGCCAGGCGCTTGGCGAAGTCCAGGTCCGCCGGCGCGTCGTAGGCCGGATTGCCGCCCAGAATGAGCAGCGTCGTCGCCTCGCCCTTCTCCATCGCGTCGGCGAGCGCGCGAATCGCCTCGACGTGCGAAGGCCGGTCGCGGTCGGGATCGGGCGAGTAGAGAACCGTCGTTCCGGCGGCCTCCAGCGCGCTGTTGAACAAATGCGCCAGGGCGTGGACCTGCGGCGGCTGCCCCGGGCCGGCGACGACCAGACAGCGGCCGCGATGATCCATCAGGTCGCGCGCCATCGCCTCGACGAAGGCGTCGTCCACGGGCGCGGTCTTGCCCTGATCGAACGCTTCATAGAGTTCCGGTGCCGTCGGCATGAAGCGCAGGCCCAGTTCGCGCAGCCGCGCGCCCAGGCGGCAGGCGATCGCCGCGACGTTCTTCGACAGCGCCGGCAGCCGATGATCCGCCGCGGCCCCGGTGATGGAATAGGCGCTTTCGACGACGTAGAGCCGGCTCATTCGGCCATCCTCGGCGCGGCGGCGCCCGGCGAACTCGCGCGCGAGGCGCACCGACGCCGGATCGTTCATCAGGAAGTCCGCGTCCAGGCTCACGATCACGTCGGCCGGCTCGAGCGCCAGGCGCGTCAGATACGGAACGCCGAACAGGAGGCGCGTCCCTTCGTGCTCGTTGTCGCGCGAGACGGCCTCGTATTCGTGCCACTTCATCTGGGGGAGCTTCTCCCCCAGCCGCGCCCGCAGATCGAGGAGCGTGGGCGAGGACGCCGCTTCCGAGAGAACGTGAAATCCTTTGCCGCCCTCGGCCGCCAACGCGTGGAAGTGGATGAGGGTGAAGCGGTGGAAATCGTCCCACGTCTGCGCGATCGGCTGCGCGCCTTCGCGGCGCAGCGGAGTCCGAAAGCGGTCGGGATCGTAGAGCTCCAAGATGGCGGCCTGCGCGAGGGCGTCGGTTGCGCCGAGGCTTTGCGGATGATCGGGGTTGCCTTCGATCTTAATCGGGCGCCCGTCGTAGCTCGTCGCCAACACGGGCCGCGCCACGCCGCCCAACTCCATCGCCGTGGCGTATTGCGCCGGGACCCCGGGCACGCGCCCCTCGGGCCGGCTGGCGAACGGCACGATGTTCTGCGCCGGCCAGCGGCACGCCGTCGCGCCGGCCAGCGCCACGGACGCGCCCATCAGTTCGAGGAACCGGCGGCGCGACGGCGATTCCAGCGGATCGGGCGGCGGCGGCTCCGGCCCCGCCGCGCCCTCCAGGCCGCGCCACCAAGCCCGATCCGGAGATGTGTGGTTGTTCTCGTTCATTCTCATTCGAGCGCGGCCCAGGGCATGGAGTCCCGTCTTTAGGCGGAATGTTCCGAGCGCGTTGCGATTCAAGATCACACATTCCGCCTAAAGGCGGGACTCCCTACTCCCCTTCGTCCCATTGCTCGCCGCGCATCGCTCTTTGCTTGCGCCGCTCACCGATGACACACCCAGCAATCCGTCAGCGAGCGGATGCCGTATTCCTCTTTGAGCCGCCTGCCCAACGCCAACTGGTCGCCCTCCGGCGGGACCCAATCCATCTCGGTGATCGCGTCCAGCGGGCGCAGGTTTTGTTCCGGGTTGCGATGGCAATCGAGGCACCAGCCCATCGTCAGCAGTTTCTCCTGGCGCACGACTTCCATCTTGTCGATTCGCCCGTGGCAAGAAACGCACCCAATGCCGCGCGTGACGTGGGCGCTGTGGTTGAAGTACTCATAATTGGGAATATCGTGCACGCGCATCCATTGGATCGGCATCCCGGTGGCGTAGCTTTCGCGCACCGGGATGTTCTTGTCGCTTTGCGCGCGCAGCGTGGCGTGGCAATTCATACAGGTCTGCGTCGGCGGCACGGCGGCGTGCGGCGCGATCTCCACCGTGTTGTGGCAATAGCGGCAGTCCATCCCCAGGTCTCCGGCGTGCATCGCGTGGCTGTAGGCCACCGGCTGGGTCGGCTGATACCCGATGTCGGTGGTCTTCGGAGAGCAGCCATAATACACGACCGCGACCGCGTAGACCGGCGCCAACACGACCGCCGCCGCCAGCGCCGGACGCAACCGATTCACCCATCTGGGAAAGACGAAGAAATCCATTGAGCCTCCAGGCGACCGAAACCGATAGCCTGTGAGCAGCCGGGAAAGGGGGCGGCGGCCTCTCCGAACGAGGCGACTCAGTTTAGAGACGGCCCAGCGCCAAGGCAAGGACCAAAGGGGCCGCCCATAAGGCCTCTACGTCCTACCAGTCCTATCGGCCCCCGCCGCGCGCGCCGGCCATCTGCCGCGCCTCTTCGCACACGCACTCCAGCGTCGCCAAACTCTGCTCCGGCGGACAGCGGTCGACCGGCTTGCCCGCGGCGAGGCAATCCAGGAAGTAGTTGTCCTGCGCCGTGTAGGCCGAAACCTTCTCCACTTCGATCCGTTCGACTCCCTTGTCCGTCGCCAGTTGCAGGCCGTTGGCATTGCGCGAATCGAGGAGCAGCGTCGCGCGCTCCAACGTGATCTTGAAGCCGTAATAGAACGGCGCGGCGCCGGCGGCTTCCCACGCCGATTCGAACTGCGCCGACAAGCCGTCGGCGTAGCGCCAGCGGCTATGCACGATATTGGGATTCCCGTCGACGTAGGCGCCGCCGGCGGAAATCGACTCCGGCCGGCCCCACCACCACACGCACAGGTCGGCGTCGTGGATGTGCAGATCGAGCACCGCCCCGCCGCTTCGTTGCGCTCGATGGAACCATTGGCGATGGCCCCACCGGGGCGCCGCCCCGCAACGGACGAAACTCGCGGCCAGCGGGCGCCCGTATTCGCCCGAACGCAGGACCTTCTCCACGGCCAGGTATTCCGGCCAGAAGCGCAGGCAATGGCCGATCATCAGCGTCTTGCCGGAGTCGGCGGCGGCCTCCAGCATGCCCCTTCCCTGGTCGGGCGCGAGCGCCATCGGCTTCTCGCAGAAGACGTGCTTGCCCGCGCGCAGCGCCCGCGCGGCCGCCTCCTCGTGCAGGTCGGTCGGCAGGCAGATGGCGACCGCGTCGATTCCGTCGGCCTCGCACAGGTCGCGGAAATCGGCGAACGAGCGCTCGGGCTGGATGCGTAGCGCGGCGACGTCCTCGTCGAGGTTTCCTTGCAGGTCGCCGAACCGCCCCGCGCGCCGGTCCGCGTCCTCGTCCGCCAGCGCCACGACCCGCGCCTGCGGATGGGCGAGAAAGTTCTTGAGATGAATGCGCCCCATGAACCCCAGTCCGGCCAGTCCGATGCGCAACATGATGTCCACCTCTCCGGAGATCCAGGCGCCCCGCGAGCACAACAACCAAGCGCCCGGTTTCACAATGGCATTGCGGAACGCGTCCGCCATGGAGCATAAACCTTAACGTCGGGGAATGGGCACTTTCAACCATTTGGCATATGACTGAATCCGTGTGGGGATTTTCGGCGAGGAGAGCGAGCATGATTGCCCGGCGTGATTTTTTGAAACAAGCGGCCTGGGCCGCTGGCGCGCTGGCGACGGGCTCCAAGCGGTTCTCGCTCGCGGCGTCCGACCCGCCGTCGCGTCCGAACATCTTGTATGTGCTCTGCGATCAGTGGCGCGGCCAGGCGCTCAGTTGCGCCGGCGATCCGAACATCCAGACCACGAATCTGGACGCGTTGGCGGCGGCCGGCGCGCGCTTCACGCGCTGCTATTCGAACTCCCCCTTATGCACCCCGCATCGCTCGATGCTGATGTCGGGCCGCTGGGTGACCCGCACGGGCAACTATGTCAACGACACGCTGATGCCTCCGGCCGAATACTGCCTCGCCGAAGCGTTCGGCGACGCGGGCTACTCCACCGGCTATATCGGCAAGTGGCATCTGGACGGCGCGGACAAGCCGGGCTACGTGGTGTATCGCCAGGGCTGGCAATGGTGGGCGGGATTCAACCGCGGCCATGTGTATTGGAACGGCACGTACTTCACCGACAGCGACACGCCCCTCACCGTGCCGCCGGGCGTCTTCGAACCGGTCCACCAGACCAACATGGCCGTCGACTGGATCGCGCAACGAACGAGCGATCCGAACCCGTGGTTTCTCATGGTCTCCTTCGGCGGGCCGCACACTCCCTACACCGCTCCGCAGGCGTATCTCGACCAGTTCACCCCCTCCGCCTTCACGCTGCGGCCCAATGTGCCGCCGGCCGATGAAGCCACGGCGCGCGCGAATCTGAAGGGCTATTACGCCCATGCGAAGTGCCTCGACGACAACATCGGCCGGCTGATCCAGGCCCTGGCGGACAACGGCTTCACGCAGAACACGCTGGTGTGCTTCACCTCCGATCACGGCGACATGCACTACTCCCAGGGCCAGACGTTCAAGAGCAAGCCGTGGGAAGAGTCGGCCAACGTGCCGTTCATCGCCAAATGGCCGCAGGCAATTCCCGCGGGGCGCGTCGTTCCCGCGCTGTTCTCGACCATCGACATTTATCCGACGTTGTGCGGGTTGGCGGGCATTCCCGTTCCGTCGGGCAAGGATGGCGTCGACTATTCACACCTCTTCCGCGGCGAGAGCGGGCCGGAGCGCGACGCGGCGCTGCTGACCATCGGCACGCCGACTTCGGCGTCGCCCTGGCGCGGCGTGGTCACGGCCACTCACACCTATGCCTGGTATCCGAAACAGGGAACGGGATGGGTGCTGTATGACAACGTGGCCGACCCGTATCAGATGAACAACCTGGTCGGGCAGCCGGGCGCGGCGGCGCTGGAAGCGGAGATGCGGCAGAGGTCGATTGATCTCCTGCGCGCGGTGGACGATCCGCTGGCCGGCGACTCCGGCGTCTCCGATTGGCGGCGGATGTAGTGCCTGGCGATAGTCCGCGCTCGAATCGCGGTCCATGCCGGACTTCCGGAATGGGATGCGAGGCGCCCTGGAAGGGTCGCGCTCGATAGATTGGCGTGGTCATGGCCGCGGCCAAAATGACCCGCCGCAGAGAGCGTATAGAACTCAAAGAAAGAGGGTTACAGCATCGCGTGGACTCGGTTTCTATGTGTTCTTTGCGTTCTTTGCGGCAGAAGAATCCTTCAGAAAAATAGTTTGCCTTTCAATCACATTTCGATTATCCTATTTGTACACTTCGCCGTTTCACGAAAGGCGCCGCCCGTGAACGCGCAACCGTCCCATCGGCCGCTCAACCCCTCGCGCTCGCGCCCCACCGCCCGCCGAACGAACGAAGCGCCTTGCCCTGTTTTATGCGGATCAGTCGGATCATTGTTCGCCGGAAGGAGGTGTCGAAACGATGACCAATGCGGATGCTCCAGACGAGGCGATCCCTGACGGAACCGTGCGGATTTGCGTCAACGGCAAAGAGGTCTTCTCCGCGCCTTGCGGGAAACCTCCGGCGCTCAAGATCGCCATTCTGGGCTCCATCGCCTACCTGAAGACGGTCACGAGCGTCAGCGTAACGGGCTCGGTTGGGAACAACGTCCACGCCGATGGCAATGTCACGTGCGGCCACGTCGGGAACAACGCCACGGCCGGCGGCAACGTGACCTGCGGCCACGTCGGGAAAAACGCGACCGCCGACGGCAACCTGACATGCGGCAACATCGGCGGCTCCGCCTCCGCCGGCGGCAATCTCAAGGGCAAGCGCCCGCCCAGCCCGCACTAGAGCCGAGATGTCAGCGACTCGGAGGAGGATACGCCCAGCCTATTTCAAGGCGATTTCACAGGGGATAGGATAACTAGGGTGGCCCTCTACCTAAGAGTCCGGTAGTTGAATCGCGAGACCCTTGGAAATCTAGAATGGTGGAAAGAAGCATCAATCCATCACATGGAGGCAGGCACTAACATGCAGGCGACAATGTACCGTATTAACTTCGAAAAGCCGGATGGAGTTTCGCTTGAAGAGTTGTTTGCTTCCCTCTGCAAAGGACCAAATAACCTGGATGGGGCTAAGCATCTCCTGTACATGAAAGAAGAAACGAGCCATTATGCTGGCTTAGTGGTGCAGATTCGCGATCAGAAAGCCTTTTTGACGGTTGAAGGCATTACCGGTGCCGACCCCATTCTGACAAGAGAGCAACTCGGAAACAAGCAGATGCTGGAGTTCAATTTATTCGTCCTGGGCAAAAAGACGTGGTCAGCGTTGTACCTGCATTATCCCCGATCTTGCAGTTGGAACCGGTTTGGCATCCTTTGTAAGCAAAGGTGTTCAGCGATGCAGAAGTCCAGACAGGAGGCGGCAACCGCCTCGATACCCGCAGGTCTGAGGAAAAAAGAACAAGAACATCAACTTCGAGAAATCCGGAAGAAATTCAGGACTCCCCTAAAGTGGAACATCCAATTGACCGAAGAGGATTTTCTGGCTCTTGTTCAAAAGGCAACTCGAGTACATGACTTCGCTTACACCTCGAGCACGGAGATTCTTGAGAAGCGGGATTATGCGCCTGCCTCCACCTCCGTCCGATCGCGAAGAGCTAATGTTTCCATTACATTTTACGAGGGCCAGACACTCGGTGCTCAGGGGTATATTGCAGGGGTAGTCGACGCTTTACGAGGAAAGATAAGACGTGCTCGAAGCCGTGTCGTGCTCAATAACGAGGAGCACATAATTCATCTAATGAAGAATCCATCGTCCCATGGTCGAATGGAGTTCGACTCCATCGCTGAGGAAATGGCTGATCTTCGCTTATCGAAGTTTCACACGATTGGCACGATCGGAACTCTGATAGCCAGAGCCCGCCAGCTACGCATCCTTGCATGAGGGGGACACAATGGCAGATCCCGAGGGGAAACAATGGTGGAGCTCTGCCAAAAGGACAACCAGTTGGTGTCTTTTCATCGCAGCGTCTTGTGCTTTCGCACTTTATTTGTTTTGTGTGGGTAGCCCGGACTTATTTGATGAGCTTTGGACTCTCTACGATCGCTCATTGAGGGGAAGTATGTTTAGCGGCTTCCTCTCTGTCGCTGGCTTCCTATTGGCGCTTCACACGTTCATCGTGGTGAAAATGAAAGAGGAGGTATATGAAAACGATGCGTACATTGAGAAGCTCCATAATGAATACTCTAAGAGCGCAGCGTTCTCTAGGTATGCGCCACTTGGAAATCTGAGTGGACTACTTTTTTCGTCGATCCTTTGGAGCGTGTTGGCGGCGTTAGGGCAGCTAACTATTGGACTAATAGAGTCTGTCTATCCATTTTGCGCTCTTCTCACTACTGTTTTTACAGCGATTTTCGTTTTCATTGTGGCCCTCTACTATGTGAGAACTAATATCCATGAGTGGCTAGATCTTATGGCAGAGAACGAACATATTTTGTACAGCAAGCGAATGCGTGAAAGGGACAATCCAAAAAGGAATTAAAGGGACACCCACCTTAGTTCCGGTCACTTCGGCGCGGGGCGGGTCGCAAGGCATTTTTTCAGGGATTGGGGCGCTTCGCCGGAGCGGCGGCCGGCCAGAAGGCCGGCGACGGTCAAGTCTTCGTCCAAGTCCGGCCAGTGGAGATAGGCGCCGTCCCCGACGATCTCGACGTGATCACGTTCCAGCGGCGTGCCATGCCAGAGGCGGGGATACCAGGCCAAAGGCACGGCGATCGTGCGCCCGTCGACGAGATCGACCGTCAGAGCTTCCTCCGTCACGGCGACGGACCGCGCCCGCGCCCCCCTCTCCCTCGGCAATCCCTTGACCCACATGCCAACCGCCACGTACACTGAATCTACATCGTGGGCGATGCGAATGAGTCAGGAGCGCTCGTTTTCATGCGTTGGCGTCTGAAATCCGCCGAAGAACTCCCTCCCCTCGCCGAGGCGCAACGCGAACGGTATGCGCGCCAGATCATGCAGGCCGAACTGGGCGAATTGGGCCAGCGGCGTCTGGCGGCGGCGACCGCGCTTGTCAGCCGCCATGGCGGACTGGGCGGGCCGGCGGCGCTGTCGCTCGCCATGGCCGGCATTGGGAAACTGATTCTCGTCCATCCCGGCCGACTCGTCCAGCCGGCGCTGAATCGCATGAATCTGATGTCCGAGGCGGGATTGGGCCAGGGCCATTCGACCCAGGCGGCCGAAACGCTGAAACGCTGCCGCGCGGACCTCGTGGTGGAGCCGCACGATTGCGCGGTGAACGACCTGGAGAACCTGAACGAGATTGTCGCGGGGTGCGACGTGGTCGTCTCGGCCGCGCCGACGTTCGAAGAGCGCCGCTGTTTGCACCAAGCCTGCCTGCGGACGCGCACGCCGATGGTCGAAGCGGCCATGAGCGGCTATAGCGCCCTCCTTTTCACCATCTTGCCGGGCGAGACCGCGTGCCTCCAATGCGCCTTTCCCGACGACGGCGGGTGGGAGGAGCCGTTTCCCGTCCTCGGCGCCGTGGCGCACGCGTTGGGAGCGATGGCCGCGCTGGAAGCCGTTCATTTGCTGACCGACGCCCCGCAACTGGCCGGAACCTTGCTTCTGTGGGACGCGAAGAAGATGACCATGACCCGCGTCGCCTTGCGGCGCGATCCCCAATGCCCCGCGTGCGGAGGCCTCGATTGACAATCGTCGTGCAACTGTTCGGCCCTCTGCGCGAACGCCTGGGCCTCGATGAAACGCCGCTCGCGCTTCCCGACGGCGCCACGGCGCGCGACGCGCTGGCGGCCTTTGTCGCCGCGCATTCCGAGGCGGCCGATTACTACGATGCCAAAACGGGCCGCACTCCGCTCATGCTCATCGTCGACGGCGAGCGCGTGGCGCTGGACGCCGCGCTCGCCGACGGGGCGGCGCTCCTCTTGGTTTCGCCCATGGCAGGAGGTTGATTCCATGAACAAAACGGCGCTCGGTTTTATCGCCGCGACCTTGGTGGTTATTGTCGGCGGTTGGCTTCTCCTGCGCGAGCGCGGCCCCGCGGCTTCGGGCGCGGCGCTGACCGTCTACTGCGCGGCGGGATTGCGGCCGCCCGTCGAAGCGGCTGCAAAGGACTATGAAAAGGAATTCGGCGCGCGCATCAATCTTCAATACGGCGGCTCGAACACGCTGCTGGCGCAGATCGACTCGGCGCGCACGGGCGACCTCTACCTGGCCGCCGATCACGGCTACCTGAGCCAGGCCGAGGAGAAAGGCTTGATCGACGAAACGCTGGCCATCGGGTCGCAGCGGCCCGTCATCGGCGTGCGCCAGGGGAACCCGAAGAACGTGCGCGCGCTCGACGACCTCAAGCGCCCGGACGTGCGCGTCGCGCTGTGCGCGGAAAGCGCGGCCGTCGGCAAGGCGTCCAAAGCCATCCTGGAGAAGGCCGGCCTGTGGAAGGAGGTCTGGGGACGCAAGGTCGCCGAGTTTCCCACCGTGCCGGAGCTGGCCAACGCGCTGAAACTCGACGCCGCCGACGCCGCCATCGTCTGGGACGCGACCGTCCGCCAGACGCGGGGCTTGGACATGGTGGCCTTGTCCAACGATCTGGCCACGTCCAACGCGATTGAAATCGCCGTCCTGCGCTTCGCCAAGGACCCGACCCAGGCGTTGCGCTTCGCCCGCTATCTGACGGCGCGCGATCGCGGCTTGGTTCAGTTCGCGAAACAAGGATACCAAGTGATCCAGGGCGACCCATGGGCCGACCGCCCGCGCCTCATTGTCTTTTCCGGCGGCGTGCTCAGGCCGGCGGTGGAAAAGACCATCCAGGAGTTCGCCGCGCGCGAAGGCGTCCAGATCGACACGCAGTTCAACGGCTGCGGCATCCTGCTGGGCAGCATGAAGGCCGGCATGTGGCCCGACGGCTTCCTGGCCTGCGACGTGAGTTTCCTGCGGCCCGTGCAATCGAAGTTCGAGAACGTCGTCGACTTGTCCTCGACGCGCATCCTCATCGCCGTCCCCAAAGGGAATCCGAAGGGCATCCATGCGCTGGAGGACCTGGCGCGGCCGGGATTGAAGGTCGGCCTGGCGAATGAAGAGAAGAGCACGCTGGGCGCGCTGACCCGACGCATCCTGGAGCAGAAGGGCCTCTACGACCGGATTCGCCCCAACGCCGTGGCCGACGCGGCGACCGCCGACCTGCTGGTGAACGACCTGATGGTCGGCGCGCTGGATGCGACGATCGTCTATTATGCGAACGTCGCCCGCCACCTGGACAAGATCGACATCGTGGAGATCGAAGGGGTCAACGCCGTGGCCGTGCAGCCGGCGGCCCGCCTGAAGGACACCAAGTTCCCCAACCTGACCCAGCGCCTGCTCGATCGCATCGAAGACACGCAGGCGGTGTTCGAGGCCAACGGCTTCAACTGGATCGGCCGCAGCGAATGAATCCCGGCCAGGAACACATTCCGAAAAGCGACGCGCCCTTCCTCGCCGCCCTGTGCATCCTCGGCGGCTTCTACCTGTTCATGATCGTGGCCATCGTCGCCGCCGACTTCGGCCATTCCGGCGTGGGGCAGGTGTTGGCCGGCCTGCGCCAGCCGGAGATCCAATACTCGGTGAAACTCAGCCTGGTTTCCTCCGTCGTGACCGCATTGTTGTCGATCTGGGTCGGCGTGCCGATCGGCTACCTGCTGAGCCGGTTCCGGTTTCCCGGCAAGAGCGTGATCGACGCCACGCTGGACATCCCCATCGTCCTGCCGCCGATCGTGGTGGGCCTGAGCCTGTTGATCCTGTTCAAGACCCCGGCCTTCCGGGCGCTGGGGCTGGACAACGCCTTCATCTTCACCCGCAAGGGCGTGGTGGCCGCGCAGTTCATGGTCGCCTGCGCCTTCGCCGTGCGGATCATGCGCACGACCTTCGACGACATTCCCGCGCGCAAGGAGGAGATCGCCTTCACCCTGGGCTGTTCGCGCTCCGACGCGTTCTGGCGCATCGTCCTGCCCGAAGCGCGCAACGGCGTGCTGGCGGCGGCGACGGTCACCTGGGCGCGCGCGCTGGTCGAGTTCGGACCGATCCTCGTCTTCGCCGGCACAACGCGCATGAAGACCGAGGTCCTTCCCTCGACCGTGTTTCTCGAACTGGGCATCGGCGAGATCGATTCGGCGGTCGCCATTTCGCTCCTGATGATCGTCTGCGCCCTGGCGGTGATGATCGTCTTTCGGATGATGGCCGCCTCGCAGGGCCTGCGTCCGCGCGGAGGCCGCCGATGATCCAGATCAACGGCCTGGCCATCCGCGCCGGGGCATTCCACCGCGAAGGCATTTCGTTCGCCGTGCCGACGGGGAAATACGCGATCCTCATGGGCCGCACGGGCTGCGGCAAGACCACGCTGCTGGAAACCATTTGCGGCTTGCTGGAGGCGCCGGCGGGCGAGATTCGCCTCTATGGGCGCGAGGTTTCCCATCTCAAGCCGGCGCAGCGCGGCATCGGCTACGTGCCGCAGGATGTTGTCCTCTTCAACAACCTGACCGTGGCGAAGCATCTGAGCCTCGCGCTGGAGGTGCGCCGCTGGCCGCGCAAAGCGATTCGCGAACGAGTCGGCGAGATGGCCCAGTTGCTCGGGATCGAACGTCTCCTTCGCCGGAAGCCCTACGGCCTCTCCGGCGGCGAACAACACCGCGTCGCGCTGGGCCGCGCCCTCTCCTTCCGCCCGCACGTTCTCTGCCTCGACGAGCCGCTCAGCGGCTTCGACGCGGCGATCTGGGAGGAGATCTGCCAGCTGCTGCAAACGGTCCAGCGGCAGACCGGCGTGACGACCCTTCACGTCACTCACCACCGCGAAGAAGCCGAGCGGCTGGGCGATGTGATTCTGGAAATGGAGAACATCGCCGGCAGTTGACAGGTTGCCCGCAAAAACGGTATGGTTTTGATTCGGGAGTGAAGGAAGATGAGTCCGGTCGCGGAGATCTAGGAAGCCGTGCGGGTCCTTCGCGAGGAGGAGTTCGATGCGTTCTCCTCGTGGTTCAACCAATACGAGGAGGAGCGCTGGGACCGGCAGGTTGAGCAGGATCAGAAGTCGGGCCCGTTGCGTTCCCTGATGGAGAAGGCGCGCGCCGACTTCGAGGCGGGCAAATGCCGCCCGCTCTGATCCACTTCATAAGTCCTGATTACTGGCCGCTCTATCATCATCTGCCCTCGCAAGTGCGCGAGACCGGCGACAAATACTTCGCGCTGTTGAAATCCGATCCGCAGGGATGACAGAGCAACGGGATTGAGCGAGTCTTCGGCGAGGCGCGACGTGCGAGGTGGACCCACTCGACGGCGGAAACGACCACGGCTCCTCCCGCCCTTCGCGAATTCCACTTGCCGGGACCGTTGCCAGACCCGTATATCATGATCCCTTGAAGCGCGACGAAGCGCCATCCGTTCCTCCGCGCGCTCTGGTAGAAGAATTTCAAAACCGACGACGAGGGGCGGCATCCTGCCCATGAGGCCATCTGATTATTGTTCAGCAGAAAGAGGAGAAGCAAGATGACAGAGAAGAACACATGGGAAGCATTCTTTAACGCTCATGCGCCGGTCTACGAGGATAATGCGTTCACGAAGAACACGGTCCGGGAGGTGGATTTTCTGCTTGAGGAGTTGTCGCTGCAACCGGGCGGCTCGATTCTTGACGTGGGATGCGGGACAGGACGTCACTCCATTGAGTTGGCTAAGCGCGGCTATGCGGTAACGGGACTCGACTTGTCTTCGGAGATGCTTGCGAGGGCCGCGGATGCAGCCAAGGCTGCGCGTGTGAATGTAGACTGGATTCATGCGGATGCCACTCGGTTCGCACTCCCCGGGAGGCACGATGGCGCGGTTTGCCTGTGCGAGGGAGCGTTCGGGCTTCTTGGCCAGGGGGATGATCCGATTGGTCAGCCGCTGTCCATCCTGGGCAACATCTCCCGAAGCCTGAAACCACAGGCCAAGGCCCTGCTCACCGTTCTCAACGCAACGGCCGTGCTTCGCAAGCACACGAATATGGACATCGCGGAGCGACGCTTCGACCCCCTGACCATGGTTGTATCGTCAGAACATCCACCGCGAGAAGGACTGCCTGCCGTTGCGGTTCGAGAACGGGCTTTCACGCCAACGGAGCTCAACCTACTCTTCCGCCTTGCGGGCATGTCTGTGCTCAACATGTGGGGAGGGACGGCAGGGAACTGGGGGAGAAGGACCCTCGATCTGGACGAGATCGAGATCATGATCGTGGCACAAAAAATCGCCGAACCATATGACATCAGAGAACTCGTGCGTCCTGGTTGCTGAGCAGGACGGGAGAGTCGTCGGCTACTGCTTGGCAGCGCTGGCCAAGCACCCCCCCGTTTTCGAGAGCCGAGACTATGGAACCGTGTTTGAACTTGCTGTAACGGAGCGGCGCCGAAGAGCCGGCAGGCGCGCTCTGGAGCTGGCGTACGACGCGATCCGGTCGTTTGAACAAGGCAGAACGATAACGACCTCGTGAGCCGTCGCTCAACCATCGGGCGTGCTAAATCGCGCCGCGGGCGGCGGCATCGTCTTCCCGTTCGACGCGGTGGAAGTCGAGTTTCTGTTGCAGGCCGCGTAGCTGAGCGATGCAACAGAGGCCGCATCTTCGGCAGCGGAGACGAAGGGGATAAGGAGATGATTGGAGATCAGGAGATAAGGCTCGTTTGCTCATCTCCCCATCTCCGATCATCTCCCTATCCCCCTGAGTTGTTTGCTCCTTCCGTTCAGCGGGAACGATCAAGACTCCTCCCGGCCCTCACGAATTCCACTTGCGCGGTTCGTTGCCAAACCAGTATCATCTCCCCTCAAGGTGGCGAAGTGGCACCCGAGATAAGTACGGTGTCCGTATGCCGAGAAAAGCCCTCTCGATCTTGAAGGATGAAAGGAGCCTTCCACGCCAATTGCCTGTTCAGCGTGTAGCGCCTCATGGGACGAGT
>JAPLSS010000665.1 GCA_026398515.1 Candidatus Sumerlaeota bacterium
TCCAGTGACGGAGATGGGGACGAAGAACGGCGTGGCGCTGTTGGCCAGTTCGTCGGTCTCGAAATGCTTAATCGTCGGCGCGAAGAAGTGGATGCGGCCGGCCTTGCGCGGGTTCTTACGGATGCCCTTGGGCGAGCGGCCGGCGGGGATGACCGGCAGCGGCTCAACCCAATCGCCGGCGAGTTGGCGGCGGATGCGCGCGACGTCCTCGGCGTTGGGCGGGAAAGGATAGTTGCGCAGCCCCGGCCCCGGCGCCGAGTTGGCGAACGGCCGGTTGCAGGCCACGCGGCCATCGCGCCCCGCGCACCCGCGCGTCATGAACGCCTGGCCTTCGTCGATCAGCCGGTCGAGTTCCTCGTTCGCGATGCCAAACGAGAGGATGCGGCCGTTTTGTGAATCGAATCGAAAATCATCATGGCCCGCCAATCCGCGATCGATGATCTCGGCGGCGAGTTGAACGCGTCGATATTGCTCCATCGGCGGGGGCACGCGTTGGTCGAGGCGCGTGCCGGCCTCGGGATAGAAGGAGAAGAGGTGATTGACTCCGCCCAGATCGTGGACGCGTTGGAAGGCGCGGACCATCTCCTCTTCGGTTTCGCCGAGACCGACGATCAAGTGGCTGCCGACGTGCCCCGCGCCGAACACGGCGACGGCCTCTTTGAAGCACTCCCAATAGCGCGCCCACCGGTGCGGCCCGCGCGCCGCGGCGCCCCGCAATTCATCGAAGATCTCCGGCGTCGCCGCGTCGAACGCCACGCCGATCTTGTCGATCCCGGCGGCCTTCATTGCTTCGAGATCCGGCTTGCGCACGAGCGTCGGGCTGATGAGGCCGGAGATCGGGATGTTGGTTTCGGCGCGAATGGCGCGGGCGATGGCGAGCGTGTCCTCGACCGCCCGGCGGTGGGTGATCATCGAAATGCAGACCCGATGCGCGTCGGGGCACGTTTTCATGCGGTCGATGATCTCGCGCGCCGAATACGTCGGCCACGACACGCGGATGAAGCTCCCGTCCTCCTCGGCGTCCCGTTCGCGCGCCAGGCCGCAATAGGCGCAATTCGCCGCGCACCCCTCGCCGTACGTGAGCAGCAGATTGACGCACGTCAGTTTCGCCCCGCGCCAGAACCGCCCGGGCTTCAATCCCAGCGTCATCGCCGCGGCGAGGCTGACTTGCACGTGGGCAGGGCTTTCGAGCGCAACGGATTCCAGAGGAGAGACAGTCGTCATTTCGTCATGCCCAAACAAACAAGATGCTCCCCGGAAGGGGCGCTTGCACATGCGAGAAACTCGGTTGAATCCTGGCCAGCTGGCCACAACTCCCGGCCCCAAGGCAATCGGAAAAGCACGGAGGGAACGAAAGAAAGTCCATGCGCGAAGCGCTTTGGAGTGCCCGCGGCTTGGCACCCTCGCGGAGGAGCTCAAGGATTTCCTCGGTGGTCACATTCGCGGCGATCCCGGAAGCGTCCCAATGGCCATCCGCGATGGCTCGAACTTCGCATTCGTATCATGATGCGGACGCATCTTGACATCAACCTCGCGGCGGGCCAGAATCCGGCTTGCGATGAGAACGACCCTTGTCATAGACGACGATCTGCTGGCCGCCGCCAAGAGCCTGGCGCGCGGGCGGGCGGTTTCCGTCGGCACGGTGATCTCCGAGCTGGCGCGGCGAGGATTGCAGGCCCCGGCGCGAATGCGAAAGAAGAGCGACTTCCCCGTGTTCGCCGTCCCCCCCACCGCCCGCCCGATCACCCTCGAAGACGTTAAGAGCCTCGAGGACGAAGCGTGAGCGCCGCGCTGCTCGACATCAACGTCCTGATCGCTCTGGCGTGGCCGTCGCACGTCCATCACGCGCAGGCGCATGACTGGTTTGCCCGCCATGCCCGTGAGGGATGGGCAACCTGTCCCTTGACGCAACTCGGCTTCGTTCGCATCTCCTCGAACCCGCGGATCATTCCTGAAGCCGTCTCGCCTCGCCAGGCTCTGGAAGCGCTTCGCCGGATGGTCGGCCATGAGCATCACGTGTTCTGGCCCGACGCGATTCCTCTGGACGACGAATCCTTCCCCGCCGCCCTCCTTATGGGCCATCGCCAACTGACGGATGCCTACCTGCTGGCGCTTGCGATCCGGAAGCGGGGGAGACTGGCGACGGTGGACGAGTCCATCCGCGCCCTGCTCCCCGCCAAAGACCCGCGCCAACGCTCGATCGAGCTGATCCGAGCGCGGACCTGAGACGCCAGGCAAAGCGTTGGGACAGAGACATGATCCCCAAACTGATCGATGCGCGGCATATCAAGGATTTCATCGTCCACATTCGGTTCTCGGACGGAACCGAAGGGGACGTCGACCTGGGGCCGGAGCTCTACGGCTCGGTCGGGGTGAAATCCCGCGCCAAGCGGCACAGGCTTCAGAATGGATGGCCGTTAGATGGGCGCGGACTCACGCCAGTTTCGACGCATCCTGGCCGCAAGCCACGGAGTCATGAATCTCCAGGACCGCCGAGGCTTCTTCAGCCATCTCGCCGTCGCCAAGAGACTCGACCAACTTGCAGGCGCGGAACCCGGATGACCGATTCGCGTAGTCGCTCTCCCATGCCCGGTACAGTCGCTCGGCCTCGGCGTTCTCCCACGGATACTGGTTGGGCGGCAGGGAGCAGCCGCAGCGCCAGGGCTTCGGCGTCAAGCGCGCGCGGAAGCAGGCCTGGGTTTGGCTCAGTTTGATGTACAGGGGGTCCGATCCCAAATCCCTGAGAACCTGAAGCGTGTCGGCCGACGCCGGATCATACAACTGATTGGTCAGTGCAATGCGAAGGCCGGCCGGCGTTCGATAGATGCGCAACGTCCGCGAAGGATTTCGCTGCCTCCAACGGCGCACGGCCTCGATCGTCTCGCTTTCCAGGCTTTGGAGTTGCCGGCGTTTCCTCTCCGCCGACAGCGAGAGGAGGAGGGAATCCCAAAAACCCGCCGGTTTGCGTTGTGGGAAATCAACGTCGGCGAACAGGACCCGCGCCGAGTTCAGCACCAGCGCGCCATAGCGGTTCCGAGTGACGACCGCGATCTCCTCGCCTTTCTCGCCGA
>JAPLSS010000110.1 GCA_026398515.1 Candidatus Sumerlaeota bacterium
GAATACATCGTGTTCATGCCGGCGAAGCACGCGCCGATGGACATCATCACGGCCAGAAAGCTGCCGAACACCTTGAGCGGAATGGCGTTGCTCGTCTGCTCCTGATAGTATTTCTCCTCGGTTTTGGCGGTCAGTTTCACCCGCGGATCGGCGTCGAGCAACTGGGCGATGGAGTCGACCGCGCCCTTGTCCGTCGCGCGCAGGACGATGGTGCTGTAGGCGTTGCGGTCGAATTCCTCCATCAGTTCCTGGGCGTCGCACCACATCTCGGAATCGAAGGCGCTGCCCTGGGCGTCGAAGACGCCGACGATGGTCCACTCGCCCCGGCCGAGGCGCGGATGGTCGCCCAGGCTCATCCCCTCGAACCGGTTCGCCGCCCGCGTCGAAATGACCGCCTCGCGCAGGCCGGGGCGGAACATGCGCCCCTCGACCAGTTTGACCTCCGGGCGGATCTTGAACGACGCCGCGGTGACGCCGCGGATCTGGATGTTGCTCGGTTTGCCGCTGCCGCGCCGGGGCTTGTTCACGAGAACCAGGACTTCGGGGCCGGCCAGCGGCTCGCCCTGTTCGTCGACGGCGATGCCGGGAAGGGAGCGCACGATCGGATAGCGGGGGATCTGGATCGAACTCTGGCCCTCGGCCTGCACCCCGGGGCGCATGACGAGGACGTTGAGCGGATTGCCGCTGGCGGCCAGCGCCTTTTCCATCCCGCGGGCCAGCGACATGACCACCACGAAGATCGCCACCACCAGCGCGAACGTCAGCGCCGTCATCAACGTGCCGCCGCGCCGGGTGACCAGGTAGCGGATGTTGTATTTGAGAGGGATGAACATTCGGAGTTCTAGCCTCGCGCTACGGGCGTCTCGAGTGCGGAATGCGGAGTGCGGAATGCGGAATCACGATTGAACCGCAAGGAATTCATGTCTTTCATCTGCATTCCCTCATTCCTCATTCCCCATTCCGCATTCCCCATTCCGCATTCCACATTCGTCACTCCAATCTCCTCATCGCCTCGGTGATGGTCATGCCCGAGGCCTGGAGCGCGGGGAACAGGCCGGAAAAGAAGCCGATGCCCGCGCTCACCGCCACCGCCATGCCATACACGCTCCACGGCGGCTTGAAGAAGGGCAGGAAACCCATGGTCATGGCGTTCACGTCCATGTGCCCCAAGCCCGCGGCCAACAGGATGCCCAAGCCGACGCCCAGCAGGCCGATCAGCGTCGATTCGCCCAGAATCAGACCCAGGATCGTTTGCCGCGGGTAGCCGATGGCTTTCAGGATCGCCACCTCGCGCATCCGCTCGCGAATGGTCATCGCCATGGTGCTGGCCGCGACCAGCAGCATGGTGAAGACCACCACCAGCGAAATCGAGCCGATCATCAGCCGGACGTTTCCGAGCATGCCCACGAACGCCAACTGGAACGACTTCTCCGTTTCGGTCAGCGTTTCCGCCGGGCTGTTGCGGAACATCGTGTCGACGGTCTGGATGATGCCGGGGATCGACTCGGGGCTGTCGGCCTGGAGCCAAAACGAGCCGACCTGCCCCATGTCGCCCATCGCCTCGTTCAGGTAGTCGAAGCGGAACCAGAAGTTGCTCTTGTCCAATTCGAAGTCGCTGGCTCCCACAAGGGTGAACTCCAAATCGACGGGAAAGATCGTCCCCTTCAGCGTCACGCGATCGCCCACCTTCCAGCCGAACCGCTTCATCAAATCCGGGGCGCAGACGGCGGCGCGCCGGTCGGCGGCGAAGGCGCGCTTGGTCGCCTCGTCGGCCTTGTATTCGGGGAACAGCTTCCAGAACTTCACCGGATCGGTCGCCAGGTTGCCGAAGAAGTTCTTCGGCTCCTTGTAATAGCCGCCGAACCACTGCAGGGGCATGACGGCCATGACGTGCGGAACCTGCTCCAGCTTCTGCTGGTAGGACAGCGGCAGCATCTCGGCGATCGAGGTCGACCGGCGCACCGCCAGCCTCAGCGCCGAGGCCTCGGTCGACGGCGGGTTCGTCAGCAGGTCCAAGACGGTGTATAGCATGATGAGAAGAAACAGCGAAAACCCGATGCTCAGCACGGTGAACGCCGTTCGGCGCTTGTTGCGCGTGACATTCTTGACAACGAACCGCCCGAAATGCATGACGCCTACTCCACATCTTTCGAAGCCTTAAGCTTACTGGAGATCCCGCTGCCAGGTCTAAGGAAATCCCGACTGTTGGAGAGCCATGTGGCGAGGTTTTCCGTTTGCAGCCGGCGGACTGGCGCGCTACGATCCAAATCATAGTGTTTCAGGAGGAAAAGGAAAATGCCCCTTCGCGGACATGTCGAGCATGGCGTCGTGGTCTTGGATGAGGCGGTTTCCCTCCCCGAAGGAAGTTTGGTGCACGTTGAACCCGTGGATGCGGAAGAAGAGATGGAAAGCCTCAGGAGAGGGCTCAGGATGCTCGCCGGATCGGTGAAGAACCTGCCCCCGGATATGGCGGCGCGCCATGACTTCTACCTTCACGGCGCTCGAGAATGATGACTTCGCGGTTCGCGGACACCTTCTTTTTCGTCGCTCTGCTTTCGGAGACAGACTCCGCCCACGAAAGGGCGCTGACTCTGTCGAATGACCTCCACTCCCGGCTGGTGACGACCGAATGGGTGCTGACGGAGGTTGGCGACGCCATGGCTCACCCAATGGATCGGCCCAAGTTCCTGGCGCTGCTGGATCTATTGAAGAGGCATCCCCTCGTTACGATCGTGGCCGCTGACCATGATTCCTTCAAGGAAGGCGTCGCGCTGTTCTCTGATCGTCCGGACAAACGATGGTCTCTCACCGACTGTATTTCGTTCTGCGTCATGAGGGCGCGGGGGCTGATAGAGGCGCTGACAGCGGATCGGCATTTCGAGCAGGCGGGTTTCACCGCGCTTCTGAAGGAGTAGGATTCTCCGAACGCCGTAGGGCAGCTTCCGTCCGATTTCTCCTCTTCTTTCCGCTATTGACAACCCCGCCGGGCCTTCCGATACTCCGGCGAAAGAACAGGCGGTCCGGGCGGCGACCCGGGCGCGGCTGGGCCCGTGTGGAGTCGGGCAGCAGGCGCGCAGCCGGACCCAAGACTTCGAGCGGCCATCGGCGCGGGGTCTTGGATTCGATGCGCAAGCCCTGTGGGACTTACGAGTCCCGCGGGGCTTTTTTATCAGGGGCAATGGGTCGGAGGCGGTGTCGGTGGAAAAGCAGGCGCGCAAACAGGCCGTGGCCTCTCTGTCCGTGGCGTCCAATGTCGCCCTGGTCGCCGGGAAGATGATCATTGGGGTCGTCACCGGCTCGGTGTCGGTCATGTCCGAGGCGTTGCATTCGGGGATCGACCTGCTGGCGGCGATCATCGCCCTGTTCGCCGTGCGCACGTCGGTCAAGCCGGCGGACAAGGAGCACCCCTTCGGCCACGGGAAGATCGAGAACCTGTCCGGGGTCATCGAAGCGATTCTCATCTTTCTGGCCGCCGCCTGGATCATCTACGAGGCGGTCCACAAGTTGATCCGCCCCACGCCGCTGGAACGGCTCGAATTGGGCTTCGCGGTGATGCTGGTGTCGACCGTCATGAACGTGGTCGTGTCGCGCCTGTTGTTCAAGGTGGGCAAGGAGACGGACTCGGTGGCGCTGCTGGCCGACGCCTGGCACCTGCGCACCGACGTATGGACCTCGGCCGGGGTCATGACGGCCCTCGCCGTCATTCACGCCGGCCAGTGGATTTTCCCCGCCGCGCGCCTGCAATGGATCGACCCGCTGGCGGCCATCGGCGTGGCGTTGCTGATTCTTCACGCGGCATGGCGACTGACGATTCAATCGGGGCGCGACCTGCTCGACGTATGCCTGCCGGAAGAGGAAAACGCGTGGATTCGCGAATACCTGGAAGGCCTTCGGACCCGGGGCTTCACGTACCACGGCCTGGCCACGCGCAAGGCCGGCGCCACGCGGTTCGTGGAGTTTGACCTGCTGGTCGATCCCGCGATGTCGGTCGAGCGCTCGCACGGGATCGCCGAGGAAGCCACCGCCTCGATCCTCGCCCATTTCCCTGACACGCGCGTCACGGTGCACGTCGAGCCGCAGGGCGAGGCGTCGGACGGCTCGCCCGCCGAGTCCGGCGTCGTCAAGGTCAATCAGGAAACGTGATTCAAGACTCCAAGGATGATCACGACCGCACGATGATCCTTGAACATCCGGATCGCGGATGCGATTCTTTGGCCTGAAGTGTATTCTGGAGACCCGTTCCCGATGAAAGATTTCCTGGAAGACTCCGGGGCCGTTGCTACGATCGGCAAGTCGGACTTGGAATTTCTTGGCGAGATGGACTCCCGCCTGCGTCGGCGTTTCGAGCACGCATTTGTCGTGGATCCGTCATTGAACCGGCAGCTGGTGAGCTTTCAGGACAGCAAGGCGCGTCCGGCCTACCGCTGGTTTAAGTACAAGGAAGCCTTCTCGGCCTCCTTGGTGGAGCTTCTCTTGAGCCGGCATTCCAAGGCGCACGGGCGCCTTCTGGACCCCTTTGCGGGGAGCGGCACGGCGCTCTTTGCCTCCAGCGCTATGGGCATGAGCGCCGATGGGATCGAATTGCTTCCCATCGGCCAGGAGCTCATCGAGACGCGGTATTGTCTTGAGCGGAAGTTTTCTCCGGGGGATTTCGCGATCCTGGATCGTTGGCGTCAGGTTCGGCCTTGGCGGCGAAGCAAGGGCAAACAATCTCTGCCGGAATTGCGAATCACCGCCGGCGCGTACCCCCCTGAAACCGCCTCCTCTATCGAGGCCTTCCTGGCCGCGGCGGAGGCCGAGGCTCCTTTGGTCCGGCGAGCGCTCAGGTTTGCCCTGCTGTGCGTGTTGGAGTCGACCAGCTATACGCGCAAAGATGGACAGTATCTGCGCTGGGACTTTCGGTCCGCGCGGAAGCAGGGCTCCAAGCCATTCGACAAGGGCCGAATACTGGGGTTTGACGAGGCGGTCTGCGCGAAGATTCTGGAGATTCTATCGGACCTGGAGGGGGGGCGGGAACTTTTCGACGCGCCGCTCAGACCGCGGAAGCGGGGCGAGATTCGACTCTTTCCCGGGTCGTCCTTGGACATCCTGCCCACATTCACTGCCTCTTCATACGACATTGTCTTGACTTCGCCTCCATACTGCAATCGGTACGACTATACTCGGACCTATGCGCTCGAACTGGCTCTGCTGGGAATTGACGAGTGCGGGATGAGCGATTTGCGCCAGAGCATGCTCAGCTGCACGGTCGAGAATCGCGCCAAGGACTTGCTGGCCATCAACGGCAAGTGGTCCGCTGCAATCGAAGCGGCGGAGTGTCAGGACCTGCTGCAAGCCATCTTACGGTATCTGGAAGAAGAGAAACGCCAAGGAAGACTCAACAACAACGGAATCCCGCGCATGGTCCGGGGCTACTTCCAGGAGATGGCCTGCGTGATCCAGGAGTGCGCCCGTGTTCTCCGGCGCGGCGGGACCGTGATTGTGGTGAACGACAATGTTCGCTATGCAGGCGCGAGCGTCTCCGTGGATCTGATTCTGTCCGACATTGCGGAGCATTTGGGATTCCAGACGGAGAAGATCCTCATCCTTCCGCAAGGCAAAGGAAACAGCAGCCAGCAAATGGGCGAGCACGGACGCGAATCGCTGCGCAAGTGCGTCTACATTTGGAGAAAGCCCTGATGGGTAGGTCCGAACCTTTCCGGTCGCATCTGAAGAGCAGCGCGGATCTCGTCACTACATACGAAGAGGTTCGAGCAGGCTTCGTGGCCTTGGCGCTGGAGAAGAACCGACGCGCGACGCGTTACGTGGAGGAGGCCCGAGCCTTGAAGACCGCGGTGGCTGAAGCCAGGACCCCGACGGGGCTCCTTCAGATCAAAGGCATTCGGCCAGCGTTGGTCGCGGCCGCCGGTGTCTCCGATAAGGCGGGCTCCCACATTTCGACCGCGGACAAGGAAGAAGCGGTTCGAGGCCTGATAGAGATGTTCTTGGAGCCAGCGGGGCCTTCATTCGTCGAAGAACTGGTCTTTCGGTTCTTGCTCACTCGGGGCGACGCTCTGGGCGGCTCTATGCGCAATGTGGGAGGCGTGCTGGCTCAACGGCGGCTGTTTCGGACTATAGTGTCAACGCTCTCTCTGGCGGGACACAGGTTCTCTTGGATGCGCCCGAAGAGCGGCGCGTGGGAGGCTGCATCCGGCGATGAGGCGGAGATTGAACTGGAAGCGCGAGGTTTGGCTTGGTCGGCGGGAAGGGGATCGAGAACCCTCGTCTGCAACCTGAAGGTTCCGCTGGTGGACAATAACATCGACCTTTGCCTTCTCGGTTGCCCCCCGGAAAGGCTCTCTGAGGCATGCCGGAATCCCAACATGTACTTGGCCTTGGCTGAACTGAAAGGCGGCATTGATCCCGCGGGGGCGGATGAGCATTGGAAGACCGCCCGGACCGCCTTGAGCCGAGTCAAGGCGGCTTTCGCGGAACACGAGCTCACGCCCCGCGTTTTCTTCGTCGGGGCGGCCATCGTGAGAAAGATGGCCGACGAAATATGGAGCCGACTCGAAAGCGGCGCCTTCGACAACGCGGCCAACCTTACAAACAGCGGCCAGATGAACTCGCTCTGCCGATGGCTGGTCCGGTTGTAGCGATTGGGAAGAAAAGGCGGGGAGATCGTGACATTCAATAGCTTTCCTTCAAACACCGTCGGACTGTCGGCGCTTCGCCGCTCCTTCGCCATAAGCGCCATCCTTCCGGCAGCCATCATGGCCGGGCTCTGGCTCGCCGGCTGTTCCGAGCGGTCCACCTCCGGCGCGGGCGCGGCGTCATCGAGCGCGCCGGCCTCGGGACCCGCCGGCAAACGATCGGGGGGAACGCCCGGCGGACCCCGCGAGGTGCCTGTGCCGGTGCTGGCGGCCACGGCGACGCGCGAGGACCTGCCGGTCCAGCTGAGCGCGGTCGGCCGGGTCGATCCGTATTCGACCGTCACCGTCAAAGCGCTGGTCGGCGGCCAGTTGACCGGCGTCCATTTCCAGGAAGGCCAGGACGTCAAGAAAGGCGACCTGCTGTTCACCATCGACCCGCGCCCCTACGAAGCGTTGCTCCACCAGAACCAAGCCAACCTGGCGAAGGACACGGTGGCCGCGCAGCACGCGGAAATGGAGATGAAGCGCTTCTCCAACCTGCAAGCGGGAGGCGCCGCGGCCAAAGAGGAATACGACACGGCGCGCGCGGATTACGACGCCAAGCAGGCGCAATTGCTGGCCGACACGTCGGCCGTCGAGTACGCCGCGCTGCAAGTGGAGTATTGCACGATTTCCTCGCCTCTCGACGGGCGCGTCGGCGAGAAGCTGGTGGACGTCGGCAACCTCGTCAAGGTCAACGACTCGTCGTTGGTGATCATCAACCAGATTTCTCCGGTGTTCGTGTCGTTCTCCATCCCCGAACGCTACTTGGCCGTCGTCCAGCGGTACGTGGCCGGCGGCGAGGGGTTGATCGTCAAGGCGGTGGTTCCCGGCCAGGAAGACCGGCCCGCGACCGGCACGCTGACCTTCATCAACAACCAGGTCGACGTGGCCACGGGGTCGATCCAACTGAAAGGCACGTTCGCCAACGAAGACGGGCGGCTGTGGCCGGGGCACTTTGTCGACGTGACGCTGAACCTGACCGTCCGGCCGAACGCGCTGGTTGTTCCGTCGCAGGCGATCCAGACCGGCCAGGACGGGCAATACGTGTACGTAATCCGCCCCGACATGACGGTCGAGAATCGCACGGTGGACACGGGGCTGGCGGTCGCGGGCGTCACCGAGGTGACCACGGGGGTGAAGGACGGCGATCGCGTGGTCACCGATGGCCAGATGCGCCTGATCCCCGGCGCCAAAGTCGAGATCAAGAGCGGCTTGCTTCCCAGCCCGAAAGCCGCCGAAAGCGCCGGCGCGCCCGGCTCCAGGGCCACCTCGAAACCGCCGGCAAAAAACCCTTGAGCCGCCGCGCCACCGGCCCTATATAGACGCAGTCATTCCCACCGTGCGTTGGGCGATTAGCTCAGTTGGTTAGAGCGCTGCCTTGACATGGCAGAGGTCAGAGGTTCAACTCCTCTATCGCCCACCATTGCGAAATCGAAATCGTAGCTGCCTCACAAGGCGGTTTTCTTGTCGCTTGCCCGGACGGGGTGGGCGGGGCGTTCGGCTCTGGACAAGGCCCTGCGCGAGGGGGCACGGCCATGATGAGGCCTCCGCCGGGTCGGGGCGCAACCAAAATGGCATTTCGGAGAGAACGTCGCAAGGGCTGTCTGCGCTCAGACGCGGGGCGCGGCGGCAAAGAGGGATTGGTTTGCCCATCTTGACAACATCGGCCCATCGTCGTTGAATCGAAGGCAAGGATCGGTCCTCCAAACGGACACGCGCGGACGCGCCGAGCGCTGCCCGGGCCGGCGAAGGCGGCGGGGCGCATCCGGGCGCCGCTATCGCTGCCATGGCTGGATTGCGTTGGCCGCTGACCGTAGCCCCGGCTTTCCAGCCGGGAAGGGCACTCCCAAGGGGCAGGTTCTACGATTCCCGGCTGGAAAGCCGGGGTTACGGTCAGCGGTGTCAAGATTCGCCTTCGCTGATTCTGCTGGCATTCTTCGGGCGTTTTAAGTAAACACCATTGCTCCGTTAATTCTAACATCACTCGCGGTTTTCCGCCTGAAGGCAGGACTCCATGCGCTCATTCTGGCTGCTCATCGGGTGGATTCTCGTGTCCGCCGCCGCCTTCGGGCGGGTTGAGCCGCGCTACATGCCCGGCGAGGCGATGGTGCGGACGGCGGCGGGATGGCGGGTCGTCCGGGTTCAGCCCGGCCCGACGGGCGAGGAGGCGCCGCAGGCCGGGCCGTATCGGCTGGAGGGGCTGTCGGCCGACCGCGCCTCGGATGTTGGCGCCCTGTGCGCGGCGCTGAAGAGCCAGCCGGGGGTGCTGAACGCCGAACCGAACTACATTCTGGACCTGTGCTACACGCCGAGCGATCCGCTGTTCGCGAACCAGTCGGCGGCCTTCACGCGCATCCACGTCCAGCAGGCGTGGGACGCGCAGGCCGGCGCCGTCTCGTCGGTCATCGTCGCGGTCATCGACTCCGGGTGCGACGTGAACCACCCGGACCTCGCGGGCCGGATCGCGCCGGGGCAGTGGGACTTCGTCGATGGCGACTCCGACGTGGCCGACGACATCGGGCACGGGACGCGCATCGCCGGGATCATCGCCGCCGCGGGGAACAACGCCGAGGGCATCGCCGGGGTGGCCTTCGGATGCCGGATTCTGCCGCTGGACGTGGCGACGGCGGACGGGACGGCGACGGTCGACCGGGTGGCGCAGGCGATCCCGTACGCGGCGGCGCATGGGGCGAAGGCGATCAACCTGTCGCTGCGGACGTTCGCCGACTCCTCGGCGTTGCGCGAGGCGTGCGCGGCGGCTTCGGCGGCGGCGGTGATCGCAGCCGCCGCGGGCAACGACGCGCAGGGGGCCGTGCCCGTCTATCCGGCGGCGTACGACAACGTCATCGGCGTGGCGGCGACGGACCTGACCGACGCGCGCGCCTCGTTCTCGAACTACAACTCGCCGACGGCCCACTACGTCGATCTGGCCGCCCCCGGCGCGCAGATTTATTCGACCATCCCCGCGGGAATGTATGAGGGCAGGTTCGGCTCGGGAACCTCCTTCGCCACGCCGATGGTCTCCGGGGCGGCGGCGCTTCTACAGTCGCGCTACTCGTGGCTATCGCCCGACGCCGTCCGGCTCTACCTGCTGCGCACGGCCCGGCCGCTGGGCGATTGGGCCGGCGCGGGCCTGCTCGATGTGAACGCCCTGGTCCACGTTTCCATGGCGCCGGAGCTGTCCGTGAAGTCCGTGACCGTCGACGACAACGCCTCCTACAGCGCCTCGAACGACGCCGACGGGGCGCTGGACAAGGGCGAGACGGCCAAGATCGTCGTCGAGCTTCAATCGAAACTCGGCGACGGGGTCAACGTCAGCGCCGCGCTCTCGACTTCCGATCCCGACATCGTCCCGCCCATCAGCGACCCGACCGCCTCCTACGGCTCGATCCCGGCCGGCGCCAGTGAAGACAACTCCGCCGACCCGTTCGCCAACATCGTCGTCAGCGCCTCGGCCGCGGCGCACGACGCGCCGTTCAACCTTCACGTCACGGGCGACCACGGCCTAAGCGCCACGCTGCCCTTCGCCCTGGGGCTGGAAGACGAGGTCCAGATCGCGGGCGTCGAATCCTCCTACGCCTTCCAGGCCGACAAAACCTACCACGTGACCGGCAATCTCCTGCTGCGCGACGCCACGACGATTCCCGCGGGCACGCTGATCAAGGTCGATCCGGGCGTGGACATCAAGGCCGACCTGAACTGCGCGCTGACGGCGATCGGAACGCCGAGCAAGCCCATTCGCTTCACCTCCACGCGACCGGGGTCGGCCAGCTGGGGCCGCCTTTGGATCGCCGGCAGCGCCACGAGCGCGACGCTTCAACATTGCGTCGTTGAGAACGGCGCCGGGGCGCTCAACGATATCGCCGATACGGCGATCTCGCACTGCGTCTTCCAGAACAATTCCGGCGATGGTCTGAAGTCCACGGCCGGAACGTCGGCCATTGCGAACACGACATCGACCTTGAACCTTGAAGCGGGGATCGACGCCGGCTCGCGAGCCTTGGACCGGTGCGCCGCTCTCTACAACAACGGCGCCGGCTTGGTCGGCGCGGCCCTTGCCAATTGCGTGGCCCGCGGCAACGGCGGCAATGCGCTGACCGGAACAACCGCCGCGGACTGCGTGGCGGAGTTCAACACGGGAGACGGGGCGACGCTGACCGGGAGCGCGTTGCGGGTCACGGCGCGCAACAACCGCGGGAACGGCATCGTCGTCGCCGGCGGCGACGTGACGAACTGCGAAGCCACACAAAACGACGGAGTCGGCATCACCATCGCCGGCGGCGGAACAGCCAGCGGCTCGAAAGCCGCCAACAACGGCGTGCTGGATTCGGCGGGGGCCGTTTCTATAGCCTCCGACGGCATCGCGACCGGCGGATCGACGGTTTCGAACTGCGTCTCGCAGGACAACACGGGCGTCGGCGTGCGGGGCCCAGGCGCGTCGGCGGTTCAGAACTCGCGCATCGTGGGCAACCGGGGCGGCGCCGTCGCCGGCGTCACGACGGTCAACGGCTGCGCGGTGGCGGACAACACGCCGGGCATCACGGGCGCCTCGACGGTCAGCCTTTCCTACGTCGGAAACAACACCGGCGCCGGGGTGGCCGGCGGCGCGATTTCCGATTCGTCGATCGTCGGCAACTCGGCGGAGGGCGTGAACGGACTGACCTCGTTGACTAATTGTTGGGTGGTCAACAACGCCCAGTTCGGCGTTCGCTCCGCGGGCGGGACGGGAACGGTCTCGAACTCGACCATTCGCGGCAACCCAGGCGGCGGCGTGAAGGACATCCGGTCGCTGGCGGGTTGCAACATCTGGGAAAACGGAAACAACGGGATGTATGAAGCGGTGGACGATGTGATCGGCAGCGGGACGCCGAACCGCGACTTCGAGGGGAACTGGTGGGGCCCGACGCATACTCCGTACCTTCAAAGCCATGCCGAGTTCGAAGATTTGCCGTTCCTCCTGGATACTCTCGACGGCTCCGGCGACTGGCTGATCGACGTCTGGCCGTACTTGCCCAGCCTGGCCCCGGACGCCCCGGATGCGACCCCGCCGGCGTTTGTGGCGTCGATGACGCCGGACGTGGCAGGGGTCGGCGTGGCGACGTTCACCATCACGTTCTCCAAGACGATGGACCGAACGCAGGCGCCGACGGTGACGTTCGACCGCGCGGCTCCGTACGCCGCGCACGTCATCGAAGGGGCTTGGACGTGGGCGGAAAGATGGCAAGGGACGTATGAAATCTCAAACAAACTGGAAAGCGCGCCCTACACGGCGCGGATCGCCGGGGCGCGCGATTTCGGCGGGTTCGTGATCCCCGACGACACCAGCCGCCGGTTCGCCGTGGACCTGTCGACCGGCCTCGTGGCCGACAACTTCACCCCGACGGTCCAGGGCGACACCAGCATCCGCCTGACCTGGGACCTCAAGCCGGACGCTACGGTCACGGGCTACCACATCGGGCGCAGCCGGTCGACCGACATCAAGACCTTCGCGAGGATCAACCCCAACAAACTGAGCATGGCCGCCACAGCGTATACGGACAGCGAGCTGACGCCGGGGGCGACGTATTGCTACATCCTGTATTCCGTGGAGAGCGCCGGGCAGTTCACCGAAGACTCGGCGCAATACTCGCCCATGAAGTCGGCGACCACCACCGGCGCGCCGGTTCCGGAGATCGATGTCAACCCGACGTCGCTGCCGTTCGGCGACCGGGTGGCCAACACGGGGGCCTCGGCGGCGCAGACGGTGAACGTCGACAACCTGGGCGCGGCGGACCTGACGTTCCGCCAGTCGCCCGCGGGGATTCGGATCGTCGGAACGAACGCGGACCAGTTCCAGTTCGTCGCGCCGCCGCCGCTGACGGCGCTGCCGGGGGCCCAGCGGCGGTCGCTCCAGGTGGCGTTCAACCCGACTTCGAGCGGGCCGAAGACGGCGACGCTGGAGATCGTCTCGAACGATTCGGACGAAGGGACGGTCAGCGTCGGGCTGTCGGGCGTGGGGACCGCCGTGCCGACGCCGGACATTAACTGCTCAACGTACTCGCTGCCGTTCGGGCGCAAGGAGGTCAGCCACGGCGCGGCGGGCCCGCTGACCGTGATGATCCAGAACTTGGGCGGCGCCGCGCTGAGCTTCGCCAGCATCACGATCACGGGGACGCACGCCAGCCAGTTCTATTTCGAGGGCCACGTCAGCCCGTCTACAGCGGCGCTGGAGGAGGGCGACACGCGCGACGTGCGCGTCTGCTTCGATCCCACGACGGCGGGGTCGAAGACGGCGCAATTGCAGATCATGTCAAACGACCCGGATGAGGGAACGGTCAACGTCGCGCTGACGGGCGAAGGCTACCAGAACGCGGCGAGGAATTGGGAAGAATACGAGTAAGAGACAGGCCAACGGATCGCACGGAACACACGGAACGAAGAGTCCCTTTCCGTGTGTTCCGTGCGATCCGTTGGCCTTTATTCCGAACCGAGGCCGGCTCCCGCCGCCTCTTGGATCGTCAACGTCGCCTGGCTAAGGCGATTCCTGAAATAGCACAGCCCCGACTCGCCGTCGAACTCGCGGCCGGTGAAGGTGTAGGGGTTGCGCATTCCGCTTGCGGGTTCGCCGAGGGGGGCGCGGGCGTCGTCGTCGGTGAACCAGGCCCCGTCCCAGCCCGGGTCCGACAGGAGCCAATGCTTGCCATAGGGGTCGTATTCGTACGCGTCGTAGATCGTGGCGTCGGGGCCGGTCAGGGCGTAAACCGAGTAGATCGGGTTCTGGCAGTAGAAGAGCCGCAGACTCCCGTCGGGGTCGACGCAGCTCGCGTCGCCGTCGGTGTTCCAGTCCAGGGCCAAGGGCTCGTCGATGTAGGCGCCGTAGACGAACTGGCGCGTAGGATTCGAGGCGCCGTTGTCGCGCTCCTCGACGATCTGCCAGCCGTCGTAGCAGTACTCCACGTCCGGGCCGCCGTAGCCGCTCTCGCAATCCTTGCGCGCGTGGCGGTTCGCGGCGTCGTAGAGATAGGTCGCGATCAGGGCGTCATTCTCGGTCCGCGCCTCGCGCAGGCGGTTGAACGCGTCCCACTTGTATTTCCGCGTCCCGTCGTTGGTCAGGTTGCCGCTGTCGTCGTACGTCTGCGCCGCGCCGACGACGAACACGTATCCGTTGAAGGTGATGTTCACACACATGAGAGCCGAGATTCCGCAATTCCCACGATACCATTCTGTCGAGTCCACCGACTCTCTATCCTGTTCCGGAAATCCCATGTCGGCAAACTGATAGACTTCCCGCATCGACCCCACATCCGGCTATGGTGCGAAAGTAAACCCGAGATACCACTCCATGATTCGAAATAGAACAAAGCCCAATACTGCCGGGAGAACACATGAGAGAAGGCCCACCACTATTTCGACTCTGTTTTCCCTCAATTGAATCGCCCGTTGGGCTGCAGCAGCTCCATACAAGAGAAACCCCAGCGATAACAGACTCGCGAACGCTAGCCATCCTATTGGACGTACGCTGGAATGCGGCGCCACGCCCCCAAAACAGCCGTAAGTGAATCCACCCACGACAACAGTTCCTATGAACCCCACGATAATGGCGCTCCGCGCCACATGAGTACGCTGGTGCATGTCTAAGCCTTTCCAATTGCGCGCTCGAGTCTCAAGAACCCCAATGGTAGCTAAACGCGTCCTTCATAGATCCCTTCGGGCACGATCGGCAGGAAGCGTAAGCGGTAGGAGCAGGTGGGGGCCAGTTCCCAAAGTACCCGCCATAGAACCAGTCCAGTTTCGGCCTTGCATCGCCCGTAAACAGATGGGTGTACCACCAGATATAGTTGCGAGCCTGAATAACGTCATTACCGCATAGCCGCGTTATGTGACCAAGTAGGACATAATTCACCCCGTAACGCAGATGACACCCCCCCTGCACCCTCACTGTATCTTGGCAGCCGCCAGTGGCACAACCCGGAGGCACGCAATCGTCAATAGGACCCGTTGGATGAAGTTCGGGGATGTCCCACGCGTGCACAGCGCCGACAAGATTGCCGAAGAGCGAAAAGCACTTGTCCCTTTTGGTTTCCTCGGGCCAGGAGTTGTAGTCCCTAGTCACAGTATCCAATAGGTACCAAATCTGATGGCCTATTTCGGGACCACACTTGTCGCAGGTCTGAACAAACTGAAGGTCCCTTCCCATTGGATCAACTCGGATCAGTGGGCCTGCGCCCACATAAGAGTAGAGGCAAGGACCGTCTTTGTAGCGGAGCGGATCCCGAGAAAGGAAGGATCCGCGTTGCGATCCATAGAAGCGCTCCCGATAGCAATGCAGCCCGGTCTCGCCGTCGAACTCGCGGCCGGTGAAGAGGAAGGGGCTGGCGTAGGCGGGGAGGGCGAGGGGGAAGGGATCGCCGTCGTCGCTGGTGAAATACTCCCCGTCCTCTCCGGGCTCGAGCAGCCAGTGCCGGCCGTAGGGGTCGTATTCCAGGACGTCAACGAGGGCGGCGTCGGCGTCGGTCAGGGCGTAGACGGAATAGATCGTGTTCTGGTGGTAGAAGAGTCGGTCGCTCCCGCCGGCGTCGACGCAGCTCGTGTCGCCGTCGGTGTTGACGTCGAGGACGAGGGGCTCGTCGATGTAGGCGCCGTAGACGAACTGGCGGGCGGGGTTGGCGGCGCCGTTCTCATGCTCCTGGACGATCCGCCAGTTGTCGTAATAGTAGTCGAGGTCAGGCGTATATGTGTTGTTGACGAGGTCTTTGCGGACGCGGCGGTTCGCGGCGTCGTACGTGTACGTGACGATCTTCGTGGGGCTGCCGCCGGCGGTCCAGACTTCCCGCAACCGGTTGAACGCGTCCCATTTGTAGGTCTGCGAGCCGTCGCCGGTCAGGTTGCCGTTGTCGTCGTAGGACTGGGTCTGGGCCGGGCTGCCGACGGTCGTGTATTCGTTGAACGTGGTGTCGGGCCGCGCGTCGTTCTCGGTCACGTCGTCCACCTTCGTGCGCGTCAGCGACCAGTTGCCCACGCCGTCGAGGTCGAAGCGCTGCGCCTGGGTCATCGCCTCGGACGGCTGGCCCCCGGATGGCGTCGGATCGTAGCGCGGATCCTCGTTCGCTCCGTCAGGGATCACGCCCCGCACCCAGGCCGTCAGCCGGTTGGCCGAGTCGTAGGCGTAGCACTGCGAGTCGTGATCGTCCTGATACGAGTACTGCGCTAGTTTGTTGCCCACACGATCGTACGCGTAGTCCCAGCCGATCGCGCTGTCGCTATAGTAGTCGACGTTGTTCCAATACCACGTCGTCGGCCGCCCGGCGCCATCGTAGACCGTGGCCCCGGATTCGCCACGCAGGTCGAGGATCGTCCCGTTCTCCATCGTTTTGGCCAACAGCCGCCCGCCCATCCAGTCATAGGCGGCAATAGGCGTCGAGACCCCTGGGAAAGAGTATCCTGTCCTCGTTCTCAAGCCTCACTCAGTTTCCTTCTCCTCGCCCCACCCATCCCGCGTAAATCAAATCGCCATCATGGCAATCAACATCGGCTACGCCGTACTTGCGACCGTCGCCTCGGTTAACGAGGCAAAAAAGCTTCTCTTTCCAATGACCGTGGCACACGAGCACATACCCTTGCAGCATATCCCGATCGAGAACAAACACGTAGTCGGAGTATGGCAGGAGTAACTCGCGGGAAAACCGTGTGATGACCCGATCCTCGCGGTTCCCGAAGAGATCCGTGTTGTATTCCTCAAGCAACTCAAACTTGGAGTTCCCACGGATTCGATCCGGCGGAACAATACTAACCATCGACGCCTCCGGCGGGGCCTTCTCGATACGGCCGTCCGCAAGACGAAGGCTGTATACCGGATCGCCAAGAGCCCCAAGACGGAAAAAGACTCGCTCCGTCTCGCCCACCTTCCCGAATAGATCCCACACAAAATCGGCGAATGAGCCGCTGTCATAATCGGAAAACTCTGATATTGTCACTTCCCCGGAAGGACGGTCGATGATCGCAAACGCCAGTCGTTTCTCAAAGCTGGATCCGGAGGCGGCAGAGTACTCCTTTTCAATGGCCGCCACAACGCTGTTGCCCCATACAACGGGAGGACGGATAATGCCGTCTTGATCAAAGGTGTGCGACAGTACCTGTCCGGTTGCCAAGTCCCGCACGGCAATGGTGTGAGGGGACTCTCCTATTCTTGGGGCTCTTTCCACAAGGGCCAACGCAGTCTCGTCGTTCGAGATTCTCGCGAACCACGGCTGCGCCCCAGGAAAGACTGCTTTCACAGAGAGGTTGCCGCTCGGGAGGTCGAGGCCAAGCAACTGGTTGTCTGGCGCAGTGGGGTTGTGTTGGACAAAGTACATTCTGCCACGCAGGTTGGGAACACCACTTTTGATCCAGTGAGTTCTCGGTCCCCGAGTAGGCTGGCCGACCGTGGCGCAGCTACAAAGGAAGGTTAACAATGCCATACAGCGCATTCGAGCAACAAGGCGATTGCGCATTCTCCCCCCTCCGGCCTTATTGACACCTTCTGAACTCAGAGGCAATAGAAGCCCCTTCTCATGTGCATACCCAGTATGATTTTACTAGCCTCGACTGCTCAACGTATCATCAGCGTATCACTAGCGCTCTCTTAGGGCAATGCTCGCACAGCATGGGTATCTCTTGACAAGGGAGGCAAACTGCTGAACTTTTTCCCAGGTATCAGCTTCGACTTGATCGGTTTTTTCCAGTTGGCTCGCTATCTGGGGGTCCGAACCGCGCCAAGTGTCGTAATCTGTGCCGCGTGTTCCGTGAAGATCGGCATACTTATCCCAGAATTGATCATACCACTCATTGCTGCCGAGATTGGCGTAGTCGTCCCACCACTTGGGATGCGGGATGAATTGGCGCCACCCGACCGAGCCGCCAGGCCAGGGCCTGTGAGAGATCTTGTCCTGGGCGCTATGAAGGCCTCTGCCAAACGCTGCCATGGCTTCTCCACAGCTTCCTGGTCGATATGACTTCAAGAGTTCCTCAGCTTTGTTGCGCTCCGTTCTATACCATACGTCGCGGCTGTCCTCGCCACCTTGGTAGTCAAGCATATGCCGGCTTTGCCCCGCGAAGAAGGCATCAGTTAGAGGGTTGTCGTCCACTCCTTGGTCGGCCTTACCAATGATCTCGCCGAATAAAAGAGTGAAACCCGCATTATATGCGTCAAGGCTTGTCAGGTCCTCGTGGACCTCTCGCCCGAACTCGCCTGAGGGATCAGTCACGCCAGTTGGACGAAACGCAGCATACCCATAGAGGGTGTGAACGTCCGTGAAGCCAAGTGGATCGCGAGATATAAACGACCCCGAATAATAAAAATAATATCGGTGGCGGTAGCAATACAACCCCGACTCGCCGTCGAACTCGCGGCCGGTGAAGAGGAAGGGGCTGGCGTAGGCGGGGAGGGCGAGGGGGTAGGGATCGCCGTCGTCGCTGGTGAAATACTCCCCGTCCTCTCCGGGCTCGAGCAGCCAGTGCCGGCCGTAGGGATCGGCTCGTCGATGTAGGCGCCGAAGACGAACTGCTTGCTCGGGTTGGCGGCACCGTTTTCATGCTCCTCGACGATCTGCCAGCCGTCGTAATAGTAGTCGATGTCAGGCGTATACGTGTTGTTCACGAGGTCCTTGCGCACGCGGCGATTCGTGGCGTCGTAGAGATACGTGGCGATCTTCGTCGGGCTGCCGCCGGCGGTCCAGACTTCCCGCAGGCGGTTGAACGCGTCCCACTTGTAGGTCTTCGAGCCGTCGCCGGTCAGATTGCCGTTGTCGTCGTAGGACTGGGTCTGGGCCGGGCTGCCGACCGTGACGTACTCGTTAAACGTCGTGTCGGGCCGCGTCTCGTTGCTCGTCACATCGTCGACCTTGGTGCGCGTCAGCGACAAGTTGCCCACCCCGTCCAGGTCGAAGCGCTGCGCCTGCGTCATGCCCTCGGACGGCTGGCTGTTCGAGGGGTCGCACCGGCCGTCCAGATAGACCCAGTTCGGATCCTGGTAGACCCACTGGCCGAAGCCGCCGCGCACCCAAGCCGTCAGCCGCGAGGCCGAGTCGTAGGCGTAGCGCTGCGAGTCCTTGGGGTCGTGGTAGCTCTTCTGCGACAGTTTGTTGCCCACGCGGTCGTACGTGTAGTCGAAGCCGATGGCGTAGCAGCTCTCGTCCTGCAGGTTGTAGTGATACCAGTAGGCCGGCCGCCCGGCGGCGTCATACTCGGGATAGAGTTCGACCCCGTTCTGCGACATCCGGTCCCCCAGCCGCCCGCCGATCCATTCATACGCGGCGATGGCGGTCGGCGCCCCCGAATCCTTCACCGACTTTAGCGCCCCCGTGGCCCACCAGTCAACCTCGACCGCGCGCCCGTTGGGATACGTGATCGACGAGCGGCGCTGGTCGATGTAGCCGCTGGATACCGTCCGCGTCATCTGTCCCGAGCCGATCGACGCGGTCGCGCCGCCTACTCAACGCAAGTCGCCTAGTTCGTTTCCTGTCCCCGAATTCCCGAATTCCGAATTCTGGAACTGATGGGCGCGGCCCTCGGCGGAACATGGATCCACATCGAAGGCGGCCAGCCCTACCTGACCCCGCCGCCGGACCCGAAAGTCGATGCGATGGCGCGCCGCCACCGCGATCTGGTCTACGAGTTGATCCGCAAAGGCATACTGACGCCCACGCCCACGCTGGCCAACCTGAACCGGACCTGTTTGGAAGTGGAGATTCATCCGGAATACGCCCGGCTGCGCCAGGAGGGCGGGTCGCTGAAATCATTCAAGACCAGCGCGGCCTCGGCTCCTTTACGGCAGGGCTTCCTGGCCTCGCGCATCATGTTGGAGCCGTGGCCGGCCTGGGCTTTCGCGCGCCTGGCCTACGATCAGCGCTGGCACGTGGAGACCTGTTTTCCGAAAACGCCGCTGGGATGGGTCCCCATCGTAACGCGCGAATGCGGCGCGCCGAAGGGCTTCACCCCGTTGCGGACCGACGCGGAGAACGTCTGGATGAATGACGCGTGGGCCGCGCCGTCGGAGAAGGCGTCGGCCATCGGCGAGTTGTTGAAGGCCGGCGCAAACGGCATCCCGCTGCGCGCGCCGGAGGCATGCGCAATCGTTCAACAGCGAGATGGCGAAGGAAACTACCGCGTCATCCTGATCGATCCGGGCTATCTGGCCCCGCGCGGCGTCGAGGCTCATTTGGAATCCGCGGGCGGCGCGTTGCAGTCCGTCGTGGACGCCGTCAGCGGCGAGTCATTGAAACCGGAAGGCGCCTGTTGCGCGATTTCCATCCCGCGCGGGGCGTTTCGCATCGTGGATGCAAACATGCAGGCGAAACGATAGGCAATCTATTGCGGTGGGCGCGCATTCCGTGGTAAACAGGGAGTGCGAATTTCCTTCGGCCTAAGGATTGCAGGACGCGCGGGTCGCGTTCTCATTTGTCGCAGACGATGAGGTGAGAAGATGCAGGAATCGTTGACCGCGGTATTCCGCAAGTCTCCGTACGGCTATATCGGCTACGTGGAGGAATTGCCGGGCGCGAATACCCAAGGCAAGACTCTGGAGGAGACGAAGAAGAACCTGATCGAAGCCGTTCAACTCGTGCTCGAGGCGAATCGGCAGCTGGCCGAAGAGGAGCTTCCCGGCACGGACTATGTGAAAGAGCCCCTCGGGAATATCACTGCATGAAACGACGAGATCTGGTCCGCCATTTGGAGGCGCACGGTTGCGAGTTCCTCCGCATCGTGGACGTGGCGACGCAGGCCGCCCGTTGATCGCGGATTCATGCGTTTCCTGCTTCCCCCGGAAACCGCCTTGCGTTTACGATTCCCGAAACGACGCGGAAGAAAAGGACGCCATGACCAAGCCGCTTCTTGCCTTGACCCTCGGCGACCCGGCGGGCATCGGGCCGGAGTTGATCCTGAAAGCCTTCGCCAACCCGGCGGTGTTCGAGGCCTGCCGCGCGCTGGCGGTCGGCGAGGCCGCGCTGCTCGAACAACACGCCCAAATTCTCGGGATGAACGTGGAGCTCGCCGTCATCGCCGATCCGCGCGAGGCCGAAGGAGCGGTGGCCGCCGGGCGCGTCCCCGTTCTGGAACCCCAGGGCGAGCGCTTCGACGGCGAGTTGCGCCTGGGCGCCATTGATGGGCGCTGCGGCGCGGCGGCCCATCGCGCGATCGTCGAAGCGGCGCGCCGGGCGCTGCGCGGCGAAATTCAGGGCATCGTCACCGCGCCGATTCACAAGGAGGCGTTGCGCGCGTCTGGCGTTCTGTTCCCCGGCCACACGGAATTGCTGGCCAACCTGGCGCACGTGCGCGAAACGGCGATGCTGATGGTCGGCGGCGGCTTGCGCATCGCGCTGGCCACCATCCACATCGCCCTGCGCGACGTGCCGGCCAAGATCACCCGCGACCGCCTGGAGTCGCTGTTCGATCTCACCAACGACTTCATTCGCCGCTTTGGCGTTGATTCGCCGCGCATCGCGGTGGCCGGATTGAACCCCCATGCCGGGGAAGGCGGCCTGTTCGGCCGGGAAGAGATCCGCGAGATTCGCCCCGCGATCGAGGCCGCCGCCGCGCGAGGGCTGCGCATCGAGGGGCCGTTCCCCGGCGACACGGTGTTCCATGCGATGCGCGAGGGCGCGTTCGACGTCGTGGTGGCGATGTATCACGACCAGGGCCTGGCGGCGCTGAAGACGCTGGATTTTCATCGCGGGGTGAACGTGACGATGGGCCTGCCGTTCGTGCGCACCTCGCCGGATCACGGCACGGCGTTCGACAAGGCCGGCCGCGGCGTGGCCGACCCGTCGAGTTTTCTCGAAGCGGTCAAACTCGCCGCGCAGCTGAGCGGAGGAAGCGAATGATTCGTCCTTTGTCCTTCGTCCTTTGTCCTTTCGTCTTCCTTCTTGCCTGTGTGTACACGCAGAAGACCCCGGTCAGTCCGACCGGCGAATGGATGGAGGAGTCCGCCGCGGCGGTCGTACGCGATGACATCAAACCCGCCGGGTTGGCGTACGACCGCGCGGTGCGGACCGCCGAGGACGAGGCGCGCGCCCGGATTCTCAACCGCCTCGCCGCGGTGGAAGTCCGTCCCGGCTCCAGCGTCGTCGACGAGATGAACCGCGATCCCTACGCCTACTCCAAGGTCATGGGCGTGCTGAAGGCCACGCGCTCCTACGACACCAAGACGCTGGACAACGGGCGCGTGGAGATCCACCTGCGGGTCGATTCCGGAGAGATTCGCCGCATCTGTCTGGAAACCCGCGGCCCCGGGTCAGCGGGCTTGCCCGGGAGCGGCGCGCCGCTATCCGGGATTCCCACGCCTCCGCCGGCGATCCTGGCGTTCGGCGACAGCCTGACCGCCGGCGTCGGCGCCTCGCTCGGCAAGGACGTGCCCTCGCAACTGAGCCGCTTGCTCGGTCAGCCGGTCGTCAATCTCGGCGTGGCCGGCGCCACGACCGCCGATGGTTTGCGGCGGATCGACACCCTGCTCGTGCACAAGCCGCGCCTGATCATTGTCTTCTTCGGCGCGAACGATTTCCTCCGCGCCGTGCCGGTGGAGGAAATGGAATCGAACCTCGGCCAGATTCTCGATCGGTGCCAACGCGCGGGGGTGAAGGTCGCGCTGGTCGGGTTCTCGGATGGCCTCGGGCAGCCCATCGACTCCATGTTCAACCGGTTGGCCGCCCGGCCCGGGGTGGTGTTCGTCCCCGACGTGCTGAAAGACCTCCATTACGCGCAAACGCACGTGCCCGGCGAGGTCGTGCAATACGACGACGACGGCTACGCGATCATCGCCCAGCGGATCGCCGAACGCGTCAAACCCGCGCTTCAGCCGTAGGTTCGTAGCGCCACCTTCAGGTCGCATCTGGAGTTTGGACGTTTCACCGACTGCAGGAGGGGGCTTTCATTAACCCCGCGATTCATCGCGGGGTTCAGAGGCGCTCCCAATCCCCCTCCCGAACCGTTTCAACGGTTTCTCATCCGTTGAATGCCGCCCAGCCCAGGGAAACCGTTGAAACGGTTCCCCAGCGGAGACGCGGCGCGCCGAGGCCCCCTCGATGAATCGAGGGGCTAATGAGAGGGCTCTCTTGCTTTCCACCTGCCGTCCTTCCTCCATCAACGAACACACGGGAAGCGAAGAGGCAAACCCAAAACGTCCAAACTCCAGGTGCGACCTTCAGGTCGCATATAGGTCCTACAGGTCCCATTTGCGGCTCCGCCTGAAATCGCCATTGCGCTTGCCGTTCGCCTGTGGTGAATGGAAAATGCTGAAAGGGTCTTGAACTTCCGCCACGCCGGGACAACGCGCATTCATGGCATTCTGGATTTCCGATTCCTTCCGCGGGCGCTATCGTCCGCTGCACATCCGGGGTTTCGACGGACTGGTCGACGTCGACCTGTATGACGCGATGGACGCGGCGCAGCGCGAAGACCCGCTGGCGCTGCTCCGCCTCCCCGGCATCGAGCGCGTCAAGGACTCGCGCAACGAACTGCTGCGCGCCTCCCTGGCCGTCGGCGGCGCGCCGCGCTCGATCTGGATCAAGCGCTTCCGCCCGCTCGGGCCGATTTCCTGGTTGCGCTACGCGTTTCGCCAGGGCAAGGCGCAACGCGCGTGGAACATGGCGTTCGCCCTCCTCGGCGAGGGGCTGGAGACCCCGCGGCCGCTCCTGGGGCTGCGCGGCAAGGGCGCCGGCGGCGGCGCCTCGGGCCTGCTGGCGACCGAGGACGCGGGCCAGACCGTCGCCGTGCGCCAACTGCTGCGCGAATGGGCGCCGGGCAGCGCCGAGCGGGCGCGCCTGATCGAAGACTTGGCGTCGTTCGTGGCCCAGCTGCATTCCCGCGGCTTCTGCCACCGCGACTTGTCCGGCGGCAACATCCTGGCGCGCGAACTGGGGCCGGGGCGTCTGGCGTTTCTCCTTATCGACATCAACCGGATGCGCCGCTTCGGCGCCCTGACGGCTCACCAGCGCCTGCGCGACCTGGAGCGCATCCGCCTCGACGAGAGCGACATCGAGGTCTTCTTCTCCGCGTATTCCGCCGGGTGCCCGGACGCGGGAACGCTGCGCGCGGCCTATCGCGCGCGCGCCGAGCGCTATCGCCGCATGCGCGAGACCCGCTCTCTGGTGGAACGCCTCGCGCTCAAGGCGCGCTATTATTGGGATGATTTGCGGGGTTGAGCGGCTCGGATAACTTCAGGGAGCGGATTCAGAGATGAACCAGATGTCTGACGGCTGGGGCGCGCTGCTGGACCACCTCGGCGCCACCCACCAAGAGTTGGCGCCCGTGCGCGGCCAGGCGCTCGAACACCTCGATCAAGCCAACGCCTGCTTGTACTCCGAGCATGGCGACGCCCGGCTGCGTTGGACCTACGCCGGGCTGCCCGAACTGTGGCTGCAAGTCGAGGTCGTCCGCGAGCGCCTGGGCGTGGCCTCCAGCCGCATTTTCATGATGAACCTCGAGGAACTGCGTCGTTAGCGGCGCAGGCTTTCCAGCCTGTGATGGCGGAATCATGCGGAATGCCTAAGATCACAGGCTGGAAAGCCTGCGCCGCAAGGACGCGCTTCTCACAGTTCGAACAAGAAGGTGGACCTGTTCCATGATCTCCCCATTGATCGTCTCTCTCGGTGTTTCCTTCCTCTCGGCGGCAACCGGCTCGTCGGATTCCTCGCAGCCCGCCTCCAAACCCGACATCCCCGCGCCGATGACGGGGCTGACTTGGATGTCGGGCAAGATGAGCGACGGGCAGGCGTGGGTCGACGGGATCGAGAAGACTCTCTCGGAAAACCCGCATCTCTCGGGCGTGTTCCTCGGCGGCCAGTGGGACAGCCTGGAGCCGCGGCAAGGGCGCTTCGAATGGTCCACCCTCGACGCCGGCATCGAGGTTGTCCGCCGGCACGGCTTGTTCTACAAGATCGTCCTCAAACCCGGCTCCAACACGCCGCAATGGGTCTACGATCTCGGCGCCCAGACGTTTGAGACGCTGGGGACCAACCCGTATCGCAAAGACACCTATAACAAGCCGCAGATCATTCCCATTCCGTGGGACCCGATTTTTTTGCGCGAGTTCGAGAGATTCGTCCGCGCGGCGGGCGAGCGCTACTCCGCCGATCCGCGGTGCGCCGCCGTCACCGTCACCGGCGCCAACTTCGCGAGCAACGAAATGCACCTGCCCAAGAAGGCCCCCGGCGATCAGGAGAAATGGGCCGCGCTGGGGTTCCGCGACAAGTTGATTGAGGCGTACAAGACTTACATCGACCTGTTCGGCGAGGCCTTTCCCCGGCAGCAATTGTGCCTGCACATCTCCAGCGTCGTTCGCGAGGACGACGGCATCCCCCAGGCGGCCGTGGCGTACGGGGCCGAGAAATATCCCGATCGGTTCACGCTTCAGAATTGCCAGCTCAGCGGCAAGGGCGCCAACACGAATCTATTCAGCTATCGCGTGATCGAGCCGTATATCGGCCGGTTGCACGTCGGGTATCAAAGCCTGGCCCTGCTCGGCGGCGAACGCCAGGGCGATTCGCAGGTCTCCGTTTACAACTTCGTCCGCGGCCAGGGCGAGTATTGGGAACTCTGGCAGGGCAACGGCAAGGACCCGAAGATCTGCCAATGGCTGATCGACGAGATCGCCCGCGCGAGAAAGATGGGCCCCGACGCCTACCGCGCGGAACTGGAGAGCAAAGGGTTGCTTTCGAAGAAGGCTGAATAGGCGCCGCCGAGATAAGACGCTTTCTTCGTGCTCGTGCTCGTAATCGTGCTCGTGCTGGGTTGTTAGAGGAGGAGAACGACCGAGCACGAGCACGATTACGAGCACGAGCACAAACAGGAATAGTAAGAGGAGTCTCTTGCTTATGACTGGTCCCACCCGCCCCAACGTCGTCCTCTTCATGCTCGACACCCAGCAAGCGCAAAACATGTCGTGCTACGGCTACCCGAAGCCCACGACGCCGAACATCGACCGGCTCGCCGCCGAGGGCGCCGTCTTCCTCGACAACGTCTCGCCCGCGATCTGGACCCTTCCCTCGACCGCCTCGATGATGACGGGACTCCACGTCCACAGCCACGGCGCCTGCGCCCACAACGACGTCTTCATCGAAAAGCCCGTCACCCTGGCCGAAACCCTCGCCGAACTCGGCTATGACACCGTGGCCTTCTACGCAAACAACTACTGCGCCGCCTCGTGCAAGGGCTTTCGCGAAATCCATCGCAACTACGGATCGGGAAACCAGCCCGGGCCGGGGAAGTTTTATCGGTCGCGCGAGCGGACGCAGGAAGCCATCGACTGGATCGAGCGCAATCCGCTGCGCCATCGCAAGCGGCCCTTCTTCCTCTTCATTCAGGTCATGGACCCGCACATGCCGCTCCATCCCGTCTCGCCCTTCCGCGAGCGGTTCCTCCTGCCCGGCTCCACGGAGGAAGAGGTGGCGGCCATCAAGCAAGGCGCGCCCGACGTTCACGCCATGGCCCTGCAACTGACCGAGCGGCAATACCAGATCATGGAATCGCTGTACGACGGCGAGACCGCCGGCGCCGACAGCCACGTCGGGGTCCTCGCCGACTTCCTGCGCGAGCGAAGCCTGCTCGACGACACGATGTTCATCGTCACCAGCGACCACGGCGACATGCGCGGCGAGCACTCCAACGAAGGCTTCCACGACCACTACGGGCATCATCTCTGCGTTTACGAGGAGTTGATCAAGGTCCCGCTCGTCATCCGCTATCCGGACCAAATTCCCGCCGGCGCGCGCGTCGCCCATCCGACGCAGACGCTCGACGTCTTCCCCACGCTGGCCGAAATCCTCGGCTTCGAGGCGCGGCCATGCCAGGGCTTCAGCGTCTTGTCGGCGCTGACGGACCATCCCAAGCGCGACTTCACCCTGACCGAATACATGAGCAGCAACCACATCGCCCTGCGCATGCTCGACCGCTACGACCCGGCGATCGATCCGCGCATTTACCTGCGCTGGCTCAAGGCGTGGCGCCAGGGCGGGTTCAAGTACATCTGGACCTCCGACCGCCGCGACGAGTTGTTCGACCTGCGCGTCGATGCCCAGGAGCGCGACAACCTGATCGAGAAACTCCCGGAAAAGGCCCAGGAGATGCGGATGGAGATGACGCGCTTCCTGGCCCGTCTGCCGCTGGCGTACTACGGCGACAAAGCCGTCACCGCGCGTGTGAAGCCCGAGACGGTGGATTTGCTTCGCGGGCTGGAGTTTTTTCACGAGATGATGTGAGTGGCGCCGACAGTCTTGTCGGCGCTACGCAGAGCGCCGTGGTTGACGAGCATGCCCCGGTCGACTTACTATCAGTTGTGCGGGGATGCGACGCCGCCACGGCCTCACATGCCGTTTCAGAGCGACCGTGAAGGCGCGAGAATCTCGTGGAGCCTCCTATGAAATCGCCTACTCTGGAACGAATTGAGCGCCTGATTCGGGAACGGCGCGAGGAGATGGCCCGCGACTACGGCGTCGCCGAAATCGGCGTTTTTGGCTCCTGCGTTCGGGGCGAAGCCACCGGCGAGAGCGACGTGGACATCCTTGTGGAATTCAGTCGTCCCATCGGTTTCTTTCGGTTCCTGGAACTTGAAGAAAAACTGTCCGGTTGGCTCGGCGCAAGGGTGGACCTTGTAACCCGCGCGGCCCTCAAGCCCCGCATCGGCCGTCACATCCTGGAAGAGGCGGTCATGCTGTGACGCGCGAGTATGGCGACTATCTTCAGGATATATTGAGCGCGATCGGCGAGACTGCGGAGTTCACCGCCGACATGCCGTATGACGTTTTCTTGTATGACCGCAAGACGGCCAACGCCGTTATCCGAAGTTTGGAGGTTCTCGGCGAAGCGGCGAAGCGCATCCCCGAGGCGATCCGAGCGAAGGCCCCCGACATCCCATGGAAGAGCATGGCCAGCATGCGCGACAAACTTATTCACGAATACTTCGGCGTGGACTTGCGCATCGTCTGGACGGTGGTCCACGAGGAACTCCCCCCGTTGCGTCCGATCCTGGAGCGTCTTCTGGCCGAAGTGGAGACGGAGCGGGATAATCCGTAGCGGCGCCGACAGTCTTCTCTGTGCAAGCGCCAGGCTCCAAGTTCCCTTGCACAGACAAGACTGTCTGCGCCAGTGACGCCCCATGCCCATCGAAAAACTCGCCCAATTCGTCGTCTCCGCTTATGGCGCCGTCGCCATCGCGCTGTATTTGCGCTCGTAGAAGGCTCTCGCGGCGCAGGCTGGATCCGTTCGCGATTTCAGAGCGTCATCATGTGTTTCATCATCTTGCCCTCATGATTCCGCCGGTAGTGTTTTGTCTTTGCGGCGAGCATGGGCGAAGCGCGATAGTTATCCCTCGGGTCTCGGGCGAATGAGCCCGGCGCACGCAAGCGGTCGACGGGAAGCCTCCTCCAGCCATCGGGGTGTCGTATGAAACGCCAAGGCCCATTCGAACTGGACAAGATTTCCGAGAAAAGGCTGATCGCCGTCCTGGTCGTCCTGGCCGTGGCGCGGGTCGCGTCTCTCGGCGCCTACCCGTTGATGGACACGACCGAGGGGCGCTACGCCGAGATCGGCCGCCAGATCCTCTCCACCGGCCATTGGGTGATGCCCGATCTGGCGCCGGGGCTTCCCTTCTGGGGCAAGCCGCCGCTGTCGTTCTGGCTGACCGCCATTTCCTTTAAGTGCCTGGGCGTTTCGGAATTCACCGCCCGCTTTCCCTCGTTCCTCCTGTCCATCTTCGTAGTTTGGCTCACCGGACTGACGGCGGGGCGCCTCTATGGCCGCCGAGTGGGCTTCTATAGCGCCATCATCCTGGCCACCACCGGGCTATTCCAAGGGGTGGCCGGCGGGGTGATGACCGATCCGGCGTTGGCCGCCTGTTTGATGCTATCCATGACGGGCTTCGCCTTCGCCGCGTTCGATCTGCCGACGGGCCGGCCGCGCCTGTGGGGCTATGTGTTCTTCGTCGGCCTGGGGTTGAGCCTGCTGGCCAAAGGTCCGATTGGCGCCGTGCTGGCGCTCCTCGCGGTGTTTCTGTGGACGGCGTGGCGGCGCGAATGGAAGAAGGTCTGGCGGAAACTGCCTTGGATCACCGGGGCCGTCCTCATGCTGGCGATCTCCGTGCCGTGGTACGTGCTGGCGGACAGAGAGACGCCCGGCTTCCTGCGCTATTTCCTCCTCGAAGAGCATTGGCGGCGTTTTCTCGATCCGGGGTGGAGGTCGCTCTACGGCAGTTCCCACGAGTGCCCGCGGGGAACGATCTGGCTGTATCTTCTCGCCGGCGGCCTGCCGTGGAGCTTGGTGTTCGGGCTCGCGCTAGGGCCGTTGCGCCGCCGGGGCTTTCGCGCGCGCGACGCCTGGCGCGATCCGAAGATCGCCTACGGGGTCTGCTGGATTCTCGCGCCCCTGCTCTTCTTCACGATGGCGCGCAATATCATGATCACCTACGTCTTGTCGGCCATGCCGCCGCTGGCGATTCTCACGGCGGCGGCGATCCGGACCGTGGCCGCTGGCGCGACGGAAGGCGCGCGGCCGCGGCTATGCTCCGCGGTCAGCCTCGGCGCCGCGGTGGCCGCCGCGCCGCTCGTCTTTCTGCTGGCCGCGTTTCTCGTCCTGCCGCGCGCGGCGAAGTATTACTCGCAAAAGGGAACCGCCGAACACTTGTTCTCGCTGGATCCGGGCGGCACGGCGGAGATCATGTATTTCAGCAAGATGCCCTATTCCGCCGAGTTTTACATGCGCGGCCGCCCGGAGAATATCGCCCGGGGGTCGTTTCAAGAACTGCAAGAGGAACTCAACGACAACGACCTGGGGTATTTTGTCGTGCCCGAGAAGGACGAGAAGGAGTTCACGCGAATCGCCAAACAGAAAGCCGTCTTTGTCGCTAAGGCGGGGAATTACGTCATCTACCAACAGGTCCAAACTCCGCCCGCGAAGTAACCCCCGGCGCCACTCTATCCTTCAGGGGTTTTCCAGCAACTCGCGCAGGCGGGCGGCCAACGCCGGCGGCAGGTCCGCCAGTTTCTCTTCGATGCCGGTTTTGGCATCTGCGCTCATCAACGGCATTCTAGCCGCAAAGTGCGCCTAGAACCTGGAGCAGTATAGCCGCAACCAAGCACTCACCACAAAGGCACGAAGGACACGAAGCAAAGAAAAGGCGTTTCAGTTGCGGTTCTTCGTGCCCTTCGTGTCTTTGTGGTTCATTTTCTCGCCTGCTCGCGGCTGCGTTGCATCGTGTCCTTTATCGTTGAGCCGAATCATCGTCTTTGCGTTCTATGCAGGTTCTTTGCGGTTATTTCGTCTTAAATCACATTCGCTTCGATCATGTCGACGTAGCGGTAGGTCTTGACCGCCTCGTCGATCGTGTTCAGCGGCGGCTTGTTCTCGCGCACGCACTGCAGGAAATGCACGTCCTCCTGGTAGAAGCCGTAGAAGCGGTAGAACTGGTCGCTGCCGGCCAGCTCCTTCCCGTCGATTCGCTGGATATTGACCGGCGCGGCCCCGGTGGCGGCCAGCGAATAGCCGGCCTTGCCCTTGCCGAACAGGATCCGCGCCTCGCAATCCTGCTTGCCGAAGCCGAGGTTGATGAATGCGCTGGCGCCGGGCCCATGGATTTCGAAATCGTGAATGCGCCCGCCGATCTGGTAGTTCGACTTGATCACGCCGGTGACGCCGTTTTCGAAGCGCGCCACCGAGTTCCAGGCGTTGACGAACGGCTCGTTGTATTGGCCGGCCACCGTGGCCACCGCGACCGGCTCGCTCTGGGCGATCCAGCGCACCAGGTCGATGGCGTGGATGACGTCGGATTCCAGCGACTGCAAGCCGCCCTTGTCGAACGCCGCCGAGCCCTGCTTCATAAACCGCCCCTCGACTTGCGAGATCGTCGTGGCCTGGCGCATGATCTTCAAAACTTCCTCCACCAGCGGGATGTGCCGCCGGTTGAAGCCGACCTGCAGGATGCGGCCGGCCTTCTGCGCCGCGCGGGCCAGCGAACGCGCCTGGAACGAGGTGATCCCCGGCGGCTTCTCCATGAAGACGTGCAACCCCTGTCGCAGGCACTCGTTGACGACGTGGAACAGGCTGCACGGCTCGACCAGCGCGAAGACCGCGTCGAGTTTCTCCTTGGCCAGCATTTCGCGGAACAGGACGTAGGTTTTCGGAATGGAGAAGCGCTGCGCCTGCGTCACGGCGCGCTCTTCGATGATGTCGCACGCCGCGACCAGTTCGCACTCCTCGATGTCATGCAGCGACGGCAGATGCACGCTCTTGGCGATGCCGCCGCAGCCAATCACTCCCACACGCAACTTGGGTGGCACGGTGAACGCTCCTTCAGAGCAAAGCTGGGCATCACTCGTCCGCGCCGACGCGCGAACACGGATTCGAACGCCATGTGGAGACGCGCGGAAGGAATTGTCAATCGCATTGAGAGGTGCGAGCCGGCTAGGGGCGCCTTTTGACACTGCCCCCGGTGGCATGAGTGGATTGCCTTGGCGGCTGACCGCAGCCCCGGCTTTCCAGCCGGGAATGGCATTCCCGAGGGGCCGTTTCCGCAGTTCCCGGCTGGAAAACCGGGGCTGCGAACTCCCGTGAATTCGACGAGAAGGCAGTAGGTCCGGGCCGAACTTCGGCGCGATCCGTCGAGCTGCGGATCGGACCTATTCAACTCCGCCGGCCGCCGAAAATGAGCGAGGCGTAGTAAAGCAATTGCAGCAGCGCCACCGCCGCCGCCGCCACGTAGGTCAGCGCCGCCGCGTTCAGGACCGCCGACACGCCGCTCGCCTCGCGGCCGATGCCGACCACGCCCAGCCGCACCGCCGCCTCCTTGGCCCGGCGGGAGGCGTTGAACTCCACCGGCAGCGTGATGAACGTGAACGCCACCGCCACGGTGAAGACCGTCAACCCCACGACCCATGGAATCGTGGAGGTGACGATCACCGACCCGGGTGTGTATCCGAGCACTGATCCCAAGCCTACCGTTTCTTCCATCACGGGGTCAGGCACAGGCGCGACGCTGACCGTCGCGGCGATGAACGTCGCAGCGACTTTCTACACGGGCGTGCCAACGGCCGCCTCCGGCACCGCAAGCGGCACCAACCCCAACACGCTTGTGCTCACCGAATTGGTCGGGCCGTCG
>JAPLSS010000812.1 GCA_026398515.1 Candidatus Sumerlaeota bacterium
GGAGAAATAGAGCGGCGTGGGCTGCCAGTCCGCGCTCTTTGCATTTCCCGGAATCGCAACCCGCGCAAGTTATACATGGCGTCGTAAATAACGCAGCATTCGCAGCCGCTTCCCCGATCGGCGAGGCGGCGCGACACAAGAGACATCGCTCCACGGAGCCGTCGTCTCCCCGCCGGGGAGAAACATGAATAGCCGTGGGTGAAACCCACGGAAACGGCGCTCCCCATTCTCTCGACCCTGACGGGGTCGCACGGTTGGCGCCGCGCATCGTTCGACCCCTCCAGGGTCGGATTCCCGGTAGGCGCCCTTCCGCGGGCTGGCGCCCACGGCTATTCACATTCGACCCCGTTCGGGGTCCCAGAGGCCTGCAATCCAAAGGCGGGTTCAGCGCTCGCTAAATATGCTTCGTTGCTTATGTCGCCATGTATAGAAAGCCTACGCCACGCATATCAGGGGGCGAACGCGCCTCGCGGATTAAAAGCTTGACTTTCAATCCGCCAGGCTTATTCTACGGGCATGATTCCGCGAGCGTTGGCAGAGACCATTCGGCGGGCGGCGCGGACGTTTCCCGCCATTCTCGTGACGGGGCCCCGTCAGTCGGGCAAGACCACCTTGCTTAAGACCGAGTGGGGACGGTCGCATCGCTATGTCTCGCTCGAAAATCCCGATTTGCGCGCCCGGGCGCTGGCCGATCCGGTGGGATTCCTCAGGGAGAACCCTCCGCCGGTGATCCTGGACGAAATCCAGTACGCGCCCCGCCTGCTGTCCTATGTCAAGACGGCGATTGACGAAAACCGCAAGCCGGCCCAATGGCTGCTGACGGGGTCGCAGAACTTCGCCGTGATGCAGGGAGTCAGTCAGTCGCTGGCCGGGCGCGTGGCGGTTCTGACGCTGCTGCCGTTCTCCATTGGCGAAGCGACGAGCCAAGCCCACGCCGGGGATTCGATCGGCCAGATGCTCAAGGGAATCACGTCCGGCTCCTGGCGGGCCGCGGCGCCGCGATTCGGTTTGGCTGATTGGCTGCTGCGGGGCGCCTATCCCGAGCCGCGCGCCAATCCCGAAGTGGACCGCGATTTGTGGTGCGCCAGTTACATCCAGACGTATCTGGAACGCGACGTCCGCCAGGTCTTGAACGTGGGCGACCTCAACGCGTTCGACCGTTTCCTTCGGCTCGTGGCGGCGCGCACCGGCCAGGCGCTCAACTACTCGGACCTCGCCCGCGACGCCGGCGTTTCGCCCCCGACGGCGCGCAAGTGGATGTCGGTGCTGGAGGCGAGCGGCCAGGTGTTCCTTCTCCCGCCGTATTTCCGCAACTTCGGCAAGAGGCTCGTCAAGAGCCCCAAGGTCTATTGGCTCGACACGGCCGGCGCGACGTTCCTGATGGGCTTGCACACGCCGGAGCCCGTGTTGCACGGCCCGTTCATCGGCCCCTTGTTCGAAACCGCCGTGGTCGCGGCCTGGGTCAAGGCGTTCCACCATCGCGGGCTTTCGCCGACGCTATACTACTGGCGGTCGCGGGACGGGCTGGAAGTCGATCTGTTGGTGGATCACGATGGGCGCCTCTATCCCGTGGAGGCCAAGGCGACGGCCACCGTCACGCCCCACCACGCCGCCTCGCTGAGAAAGTGGCGAGAGTTGGCGGGCGAGTCCGCCAGCCCCACGGGATGGATCGTCGCGGACGTCCCGGCAAGCATGAGCGTGGCGCCGGGCGTGCGGGCCATTCCCTGGTGGTGGATGTAGCCCGGATTTCTCACCACCCTCTGCCATTTCGGCGCGCAGGCGTCGGGAGGGCGGGGCTTGGAGACAAACTTCTTAGTTTTTGCCCCGCGCGGCCCCAAAACGGGCCTCGGGGCAGGGAGAAAACCGTCGGCGAAGGCCCCGAACAGCCTTGCAGGGGCTTGTCAGGCGTCGGCAAGGCGCGATTTTTCCTTCGGTCCGTCCCGACCGTCGTTTTCGGAATCGTTCGGCCTTCCGGGGGCGCCGCGGCACGCGGTGAGTTGCTGCTCCGAAATCGTCAATGGGCTATTTGTAGAAGCGCCAACTCGTGACGCTGCTCTCCGCGACAGTGACCGCCACGTCGTTTCCCGCGGGAGGGGTTTCGACGTTGCCGGCCTGGTCCGTGGCCACCGAGTAAAAGCCATAGACGCCGAGGCCGCCGTGCGCGTCGGCGTCAAACGGCGCGCTCGTCGTTCCCGCGCTGAACGTTCCCAGCGCCGTGTACGCGCCGCCGTTTCGGTTCCAGTAGACGGAAACCGATTGAACCCCCGACACGCTTCCGACCGCCACCGGATCGGTCGCATTCCAGACAACCGTCAGGGTGTCCGAGGTCGTGTGTCCCGAGGGGGCGGCCACGGCCGAGACCGGCGCCGTAAGATCAACCAGGATGCCATCGCTGGCATCGGAGAAGGCGCCTGTGTTTCCCGCGTTGTCGTTCGCCCGCACGTGGCAGTAATACGTGAACCCCTCGGCGCCGACGAAGCCGACG
>JAPLSS010000536.1 GCA_026398515.1 Candidatus Sumerlaeota bacterium
TGACAGGACGATGATTGACAGGATGATGAAACCGAGACCTCGCCGGGCTGACGTGGGGCTATGCTGGATTTTGAAAAACATCACCAACAGGTGCGCGAGAAGCGGGCTGAGCTGGAGACGGCCCTCGGCGCGCCGGAGACCATCGCCAACCCCAGGGAACTGGCGCGCGTGACGAAGGCGTATCGGCGCGTCGAGCGCCTGGCGCGCGCCTTCGACGAGCGTTCCGCCGCCTTGCGCCGCCGAGCCGAGGCCGAGGACCTCCTCGAAGAGCCGGACGAGGAAATGGCGGAGATGGCGCGGCAGGAAATCGAGGAGAGCGACGCGGCTATCGCCCGGCTCGAACTCGAAATCCAGGGCCTTCTCCTGCCGCCCGATCCGCGCGACGAACGACAGGTCATCCTGGAAATCCGCGCCGGGACGGGCGGCGAGGAAGCGGCGCTGTTCGCCGCCGACCTGGCGCGCATGTATCAGCGCTTCTGCGAATCGCGCCGCTGGCGCATGGAGTTGATTTCGGCGACCACGAGCGAACTCGGCGGGTTCAAGGAAGCCGTCTTCTCCATCGAGGGCGAAAGCGTCTATAGCGTTCTCAAGCACGAATCGGGGACCCACCGCGTGCAACGGGTGCCCGTGACCGAAGCCGCCGGGCGCATCCACACCTCGGCCGCCACCGTGGCCGTCCTGCCCGAGGCCGAGGAAGTCGAGATCGGAATCCGCCCTGAAGACCTGCGCATCGACACTTTCCATTCGACCGGCCCTGGCGGCCAGAGCGTCAACACCACCGACTCGGCGGTGCGGCTCACCCACCTGCCCACCGGCCTGGTCGTTTCGTGCCAGGATGAAAAGTCGCAACTCAAAAACAAGGTGAAAGCGATGAAGGTCCTGCGCGCGCGCCTCTACGACGCCGAGCAGAAGCGCCTGCACGACGAGCGCGCCAGCGAGCGCGCCAAGCAGGTCGGCTCCGGCGACCGCTCGCAGCGCATCCGCACCTACAACTTTCCCGAGAACCGCGTCACCGACCATCGCGTCAACTTCCGCTCCAAGAGCCTGGACCTGATTCTGCAAGGGCAGATCGACGACATGGTCGAGTCTCTCAGGGCCGCGGAACTGGAAAAGCGCCTGGCGGCGGCGGAGTTGTAGGATTTTAAATTTTGGATTTGTGATTTTCGATTGGAACCGAAGAGACAGCGGGCGCCGCCGCCGGAACACGCGCATTGCCGGGGGCCGGTTAGCGGCGGCCAAGAGAGCCAACCAGGAACGGACACGAATGGACACGAATGGATACGAATGGACACGGGTGGGACGGCTGCTGCTGATGGCGGCGATGCTGCCGCCGGTTGGCTTTGCGGCTGAATCGACTCCGCCACCCAACCCCGACGGACTGCTCGACTGCCAGCAGGGCAATCTTCCGATCATCCTGCTGGCGCCGCATGGAGGAACGGTCGAGCCGCCGGGCATGACGCCTCGCAAGGGCAACCCGCTGCGCGATTCCGGCACGGCGGAGCTGGCCCAGGAGTTAGCCAAGGCGCTGAGCTACACGAATGCGGCGGGAGTGGAACGGAAACCGTATTTTGTAATCAATCGGCTTCATCGCAAGTTCGTCGACCCCAATCGCTCGCCGCAGAAAGATCCGTTCAGCGGGCTGACCGATGAAAACGGCCAACGGCTCCAGCCGGATCCCCGGGCGCAGCGTCTTTACCACGACTTCCACGCTTGCGCGGATTTTGCCGTCGGGGAGGTCCAGCGCGAATTCGGCGCCGGGCTGCTGCTGGATCTTCACGGCCTGGCCGCAGCCCGCACCCTGGACATGTATGGGTACATCCTCAGGGGCGCGGATTTCCGCGACCCGGAAGATCCCAAGCGGCCGGCGAGCGACGAACAGTTGGCCTCGGCGATTCTGACGAGGAGCACGCTTCGCGCCGCCGCGGCGCGCAAACAGAATGCCCACGAGATCGCCGGGCTGGTCCACGGCCCGGACTGCCTCGCCAGTTTGATGGACAAGGCCTATCGCGAACTGTATCCCGATCGCGTGGACGAGAACGGGAGCGCGCGCGGGCGTCCGGCCACGCCCAGCCTCCAATACCCTGATCCCAAGGGAGAATCCATCAGCGGCGCGGATGCGAAGGTTTACTTCAACGGGTCCTACGACATCTCCTCGCACGGTTCGCTGCGGCCGGGAATCCAGGTGGACGCGGTTCAGGTTGAGACCACGAAGGATGCCCGAAGCGCCGCGGCGGATCGCCAGCGATTCGCCCAGGCCATGACCGTGGCCGTGCGGCGATTCGTCAAACTGCACTACGATCTCGATATCTATCCGCCCCAGTAGGTCCTCCCTGCCGGGGTGGACTTGCGACTGGCGTCCGCGACCGAAGCCCGCCTCGTGGTTCGGCTTCGCTCACCAGAGCGCAAGGCCGGCCTACTCATCCGTCTCCGCGCGCCACAAATCCCCTTCCTATAAGACGCATTTTTCCTGATGGAAATAGCAGCCCAACCCGAGGGAGAATCCCCGTGTCTGAATCCCCGGGAGGTCGGCAAAATGAAACGCGGATTCACCTTGATTGAGCTGCTCCTGGTGGTCGCTATCATTGCGATCCTCGCCGCCATCGCCCTGCCGAATTTCCTGGAAGCCCAGACGCGCGCCAAGATTTCCCGAGTGCGAACCGATATGCGCAGCGTGACCGTGGCCCTCGAGTCGTATTACACCGACGCGAACGCCTATCCCGCCTATGACCACGTCATCCTGGAAGAGCCGCCCGAACTGCCGGAAATCCAGATCCCGTATCGCTTGACGTCGCCGATCGCCTACCTCACTGCGTTGCCGATTGACGTGTTTAACATTGAGAACCTTATGCCGGTGAAAAGGCGCACCTTTCAATACCGCGACATTGCGCAAAGCCCCGTCGCGTTCCGCGAGATCTACAACCGCCGGATGGGCTTGCCTCTGGACCGGCCGGTCGGGGGGCTGAAGTGGCTGCTGAATAGTTACGGCCCTGACCGAATCGACGGCCTCGACCAGCCGGATCCCAACGCCCGCCAGTTGCTTTACGACGCGACGAATGGCACGGTCAGCGCGGGGGACCTGACGCGGTTTGGGCCGTGAGCGCGGTCTTCCGCGTGGCGCTGGCTTCCGCGGCGAGACCTTGTGGCGAGAGGAGGCATGGACAAATGGAGGAGAATTCGACCCCGAACCTTTCCAACGGCGTCCAGTTCTGGTTGTGGCGCTTGGCCCTGGTCGCGGCCATCACCGGGAGCATCGCGGGGGTGCTCCTGACGCAACGCTATGCGTTGGCGCTGGTGGCCGGCGCGGGAGTCGTGCTGGCGGTGGCGAGCGCGACGCTGCCGCGGCAGGACAAGGCCGGCTTGCTTGAGGATTTTGTGATCGGCCTGCTGGCGGGGCTTGCTTATGGAGTCGCCTTCATTGGACTGGGCTTGGGGCAGGGCGAAATGCCGCTCAGCCACGCGGCGATCGCGTTGACGCCGTTTCTCGCCGCGTGCGGGGTTCTGGCCGTGGCTGAAATCCTGTGGTCGCGGATTCGTCAACATCCCGCGCCGTCCGATCGGCCGTCGCCCCGGGCCGACGTGCTCGGCGTTGTTCTGGGGATGCTGTTCGGAGCCGGCGTGGCGTTTCTCTGCGGCGGGTATCTGGGAATTCACCTGCCGATTCTGTGAGAGCGTGTTTGGAAAGCAGTGCGCGAAGCGCTTTTATGAACACGCCCTAAGTCGTCCCGCCATCACGAGAACAACACGACGATCTGGGGGCAGGACGATTCCCATCCCGCTGAACAAGGAGTTTGTCATCATGCCGCGTGTCGTTTCGTCTCTCTTATCGCTATTGCAGGGTTCGATTCTTCTCGCGGCGCTGGCGGTCTGCCGCGCGGGATTCGCCGAAGACGCGGTCCGTCCTGGCGCCTTGATCGAAGAACGCCCGACGCTCCAACGCCTCGGAGTGCGATGGACCATCGTCGGCGACGACAATGGCAACGCGCGCGTCGAAGTATCGTATCGCAAGGCCGGAGAGAGCGCGGGCGGAGGCGAATGGAGGCGCGGATTGGACCTCTTTCGCACGACCGGCAACTGGAAGCCCGACAAGGCGCCGGGCGCGGGCGAGTCGCTTTTCGCTGGATCGGTCTTCGGCCTGGAGGAAAACACGGATTATGAATTGCGCCTTAACCTCGTCGATCCCGACGGCGGCGCCGCGGAGAAGACGCTGAAGATGAAGACGCGCGCTACGCCGCGGTTCGACAAACCCGCGCGCGTTCTTCACGTCGTCCCCGGCGCCGGCGGAGGCGCGGGAACCGAGCAGGACCCCTGGCGCGGCCTGGAGGAAGCGGATCGGAACGCGCGTCCCGGCGATCTCTTCCTTGTGCATCAGGGCGCGTACAAGGCCCCCTGGACCGTCGCAAACAGCGGCGCCGAGGGAACGCCCATCGTCTGGCGCGCGTCGGGCGACGGCGAGGCGCTGATCGATGGGGGAGAGGCCGGGGCGGAGCGGGGAATCTCCGCCGCGGCAGGATTGCACGACGTGTGGTTCGAAGGCCTGTCGGTCCGCCGCGTCAAGTGGGGGATCGTGCTCCATGAATCCGTTCGCTGCGTCGTTTCGCGCTGCAAGACGCGCGAGACCGAATACGGCCTGACGGCCACGCGCCATTCCGCCGAGCGCCCGTGCCTGGATCTCTACGTGGCGGACAACGACATGGTTGGCCCGTCGGTCTGGCCGCGCAGCAAGGGCATCGAAAACGCGCGCGGCATCCAGGTCTCCGGCTTGGGCCACGTGGTCTGCCACAACCACATCCGAGGGTTCGCCGACGCCATCGACACGTTCGATTCGCCCGATTGCTCGTCCATCGACATCTACCGCAACGACTTGGAGGCGCTGACCGACGACGGCATCGAATGCGATTACAGCCAACACAACGTTTGTTGTTTTGAAAACCGCATGGTCAACGTCTTCCAGGGCATCAGCGAGCAGCCGATCCACGGCGGGCCGGTCTACATCTTCCGCAACGTGATGCGCAACGTGGAGAAGGAGCCGTTCAAGATGCACAATTCGCCGTCGGGCGCGCTTCTCTTCCACAACACGTCGGTGAAAGCGGGAATGCCGCTCCTCGTCATGACCAACGCGCCGGTCTCGAATTTCGTCACGCGCAACAACCTCTTCCTCGGCGGCGCGGCGCCCTACGCGTTCGAAACCACCGCCCCCATGAGGAACTGCGATTTCGCCTACGACGGCTTCGGCGGCGAATGGAAAACGTTCCTGAAATGGAACGGGACGAAATACGTCACCATGGAGGAGGCGGCGAACGCGGGAATCTACAAGAACACGGTGCGCGTGGACCCCGAGCGCGTCTTCGCCGCGGGCGACATGCGCCCGCAAGACCCCAAGGTCGAACTCGCCCCCGCCACCACGGACATCCGCCTGGCCGAAGGCTCGGCGGCCATCGACGCGGGGGAGAGGCTCTTTAACATCAACGACGACTTCGCCGGCCAGGCGCCCGACCTCGGCGCGATCGAACTGGGCCGTCCTGTTCCGCACTACGGTCCGCGATAAGTTGATGCCAGCGCTGCTTTAAGACTGTCTTGATCCTGCGGCCTGCGATATGCCGGGAACGCCAATGGAAATCCGCCGCATCCGCCGCGAAGACGCCCCTGTCTGGGCGCGACAACGAACCGACCTGTGGCCGGATGATGGGCACGAACGGGAGATCGAAGCGTTCTTCACGCGCCAGTTGGCCGAACCCGAAGAGGTCCTGGTCGCCGTGGACGCCGCCGAGGGCATTGTTGGATTCGTGGAGTTGTCCGTGCGATGCAGGGTGGAAGGATGCTCCACCGACCGGGTAGGCTATGTGGAAGGCCTGTATGTTGTTCCGCGATGGCGGGAGAAAGGCGCGGCGCGGGCGCTTCTGCGCGCCTCCGTCGGCTGGGCGTGCCAACGGGGATGCCGAGAGTTTGCTTCGGATCGTTCCGACCGCGTGATTGTGGATCGGCGGTTCCGGTGAATCGCGATTTTAGGTTCTCTCTGGGGGTTGACTGGGAAACCCGCAAAGGCGAAGGGAATAGGGAGATGATCGGAGATAGGGGGATCATTGCGAATCGTTTTATGTTGTTATCCCCTCATCTCCAATCATTTCCCTATCCCCTTGGTCGTTTTGGCTTTCGGTCTGTCTCGCTCCCGCGCCGCCTGGGCTCCGCTCAAATCAATAATCAAGAACCGCAAATCCCTTACGGCACGCTTACGAACGCTGTCCCGTATTCGCCCGCAGGGTAGGGCGGCAGCCAGCCGACGCCGCGGATTAAGAGCCAGTAGTCGCCCGCCGAAGGGAGCGTGAAATCCGCCCAGCCGTTCAGGAAGTTGGCCTTCGAGGTGTCGTAGGCCAAGCCGCCGTAGTCGACGAAATGCCACAACTGATCGCCGCTCGGGCCGGCGGTTGAGACGAAGTCGTCCCCGACCTTGTAGGCGATGATCTGGTCGTGCCAGGTCCCATAGATCTCCGGCTTCCAATGCAGCCGGACATCCAACCCGCCTCGATTCTCCACGGTCACGTTGAGCGGCGTGTGCGGGGTCCCGCTGTAAATGATCCCGGTCCAGGGGTTCTGGCACGCGGTCCAATAACCGTCCGGGTACTGGCTGGAAATCCAGACGTGGTACGCGCCGCTGAAGCCCAAGCCCATCGTGCCGGAGGTGTCCTTGTCCGCGAACGGCTGCCACATCGAGGCGCCGGAGAATCGCTGCACCCAGTTGGCCTGATAGATGTCCCAGGCGAATCCGAGGAACTGCGCCGGGGGATCCGCGGGGGGCAGCCAAGCCAACTGCGCCGTGGCGTCGCCGATGTCCGCCACCGACTGCAGCGACGGCGCGGCGGGGACCCGCGTCCAAAACGTCTGGACGACGCTCCGCGCCTCCCCGGCGGCATTTCGCGCGGCCACCATCCAAGCATAGCCCCATCCGCCCGGCAGGCTCAGTGTGCAGGTCGTCTGCGTCACGCCGGCCACGGTGGGCGTTTGGGGCATGAGCCCATAAATCGGCCAGACGTAGAGATCATACGACGTCGCGCGGGCGGCCGCCGACCACTGCAACACGGGATTCACCGCAACGCCCGTGGCGCCCTCGGCCGGCTGGAGGCCCGAGGGCCAGTGCGGCGGAAGCGCATAGCCCCACTCGAAGGCGCCGATATCCGGCGCGGCGCCGAAGGGCCGCGCGTTCTTGTCGAAATCCGTCGGACTGCTGTCCGTCGCGCTGCCGGCGTCGATGCACGGCGAGCCGGCCTGCAAATGCAAATCGCCCGCGGCGGCGCCGACGAACAGCGGATCGGGGCGGACGAGGTTGTTCTGGCAGTAGATCAGATTGTTGATCTCGGCCTCGGTGTTCAACGGCGCGGCGCCATTGACCCAGTACTGGCAGATCAGGGGCTGGGCTAGAAGGTTGTTCTTCACCGCTGCCGGATCGCCGGTGGTGGCCTCGAAGATGTTCTTCTCGTGGCCGGCGACGACGTTGTTGGCCGCCGTCGCCCCGGCGCCGTAGAGGTATATGCCGGTCCCACAGGGAGAAGTGCCGCGGGGATTGTTGCAGATGGAGCAGTGCTTGACGAAGCCGCTTTGCAATGCCACGCCGCCGCCCGGGTTGTCCCAAATGATGCAGTTCGTGATTTGGGAGGTGGAGCCGTAGATGCCTCCAATGTACCCGGAGCCGGCCCGATTGCCGATCACGCGCGTGCCGCTTACGGTGCAACTACCACTGATCCCGCCGCCTTGGGGTCCCGCCGAGTTGTTCGTCACCCAGCAGTCCGCAATAACGCCGCCGGAGTCTACTCCGCCGCCATTCTGGCTAGCGGTGTTGCCGCTGACGTTACAGCGCGTCAGCGAGACGAACCCACAGACCCCGCCGCCACTTTGCTTCGCGTGGTTCCGGCTGATGAGGCAATCCGTCGCCGAGAAGCTTCCGTAAGCGCCCCCGCCGTAGAACGCCTCATTGTAGCTGATCGTGCAGTGGGTGGCGACATAGTTGCCATACACGCCACCGCCGTAAAAGGACGTGCCATTGCCGAGAATGGCGCAATCCGTGAGCGAGCCGTAGTCGGAAGAATCATTGTACACTCCGCTGCCTCTCCACATCGCAAAGTTGCTGTTCATAATGCATCGGGTCAGGTCGAAACTGCCATACGCGCCTCCCCCGCTGCCCGAAGCGGACTTGGCGGTGTTGCCGGTGAAGGTGGTGTCGACCGCCGTTCCGCTGCCGCACAGGCCGCCGCCATTGGTCTGTGCCGCATTTCCCAAGAGCGTGCACCCCTCCAGAGAGGACTTCCCGTAGATCCCGCCGCCCGATCCGTCGGCTGAGTTGTTCTGCAGCACACAACCTGACAACTGAACCTGTTTGCCCGCATCGATGTAGAGGGCGCCGCCGTTGCCGGCCGCCTTGCAATTGCGGATCACGCAGGAATACAGCCAGAGGTCCGACTTGCTGTTGATTCCGCCGCCGTTGCTCTCCAGGCCATTGATGATGGTGACGTTGCGCAGGACGAAACTGGACAGGCCCGCGGCCACCGTAATGCCGCTGGTGCGCAACTGCGCGTTGATGACCGTGGCCGAAGCGGGCAGCGTCGGCGCCCACGTGGCCGGATCGTATCCGCCCTGGAGATCGACGTGGTCTTTCCGGATCGTCAGATTCTCATAGTACGTTCCGGCGGCCACGAGAATGTCGACGGGTTCTCCTGGCGCCAGAAGGTTCGCCGCGGAAAGAGCGCGGGTGATGGTCCGCCAAGGGGCGATCTGCGTGCCTTCGGTGGTCGCGTCGTCGCCCGTCGTGACCGAGACATAGTAGGTCGTCATGGCGTGGGCGGGGGAGAGCGAGGCCCAATGACACAGGGCGGCGGCGAGGAACACGACACTCGGGGACAAACGGACACGGCTCGTCCACTCGGACTGCGGCTGTCCGGCCATCGGGGGCGCCTCCGTTGCCGAGCATTGGAATCCGAATGCAGA
>JAPLSS010000730.1 GCA_026398515.1 Candidatus Sumerlaeota bacterium
CCTCACCCGCTCTATTCATAAATGATTTCCTATAGGAGCGGGTGAGGCCACCCGCGCTCCCGGCAAACGACTATTGCTCACTCCGTAGTTGGCGGCTCGGGCCGCGCCAGGAAATCCCAGTCCCGGTTCTTTTCGACGAACCAGCAGGCCGATTCGTGCGTTGCCGCCGCGGCGCGTTTCGAGCCGTAGTCGACAAGCGGCGGCTCGTCGCGCCGGCACACCTCCATCGCGAACGGACAGCGCGGATGGAAGCGGCACCCCGGCGGCATATGAAGCGCGTCGGGCACCATGCCTTGAATGGGGAGCAACTGATCGGTCGGCACGTCGACGCGCGGGACCGACTTGAGCAATCCGACCGTGTAGGGGTGCATCGGGCGCTTGAACAGATCGCGGATGTCGGCCTTTTCGACGATCTTGCCGGCGTACATCACCGCCACCCGCCGCGCCATGTCGGCCACGATCCCGAGGTCGTGCGTGATCAGCAGAATCGACATGCCGAAATCGCGCTGTAGGCGTTTGAGCAACTCGAGAATCTGCGCCTGAATCGTCACGTCCAGCGCGGTGGTCGGCTCGTCGGCGATCAACAATTTCGGATTGCAGGACAAGGCCATGGCGATCATCGCCCGCTGGCGCATGCCGCCGGAGAGCTGGTGCGGATACTCGTCGACGCGGCGTTCGGGCGCGGGGATGCCGACGCGCCGCAGCATGCCGATCGCGCGCTCGCGGGCCTGCGCGTGCGAAACGTCCTGGTGCAACTCGACCGCCTCGATGATCTGGTTGCCGATGGTGAAGACGGGGTTGAGGCTCGTCATCGGCTCCTGGAAAATCATCGCGATTTCGTTGCCGCGCACGGCCCGCATGCGCGCCTCGTCGACCTTGACCAAGTCTTCGCCGCCGAACCAGATCGCGCCCGAGGCGATCTCCGCCGGCGGCGTCGGGTTCAGCCGCAGGATCGACATCGCCGTCACCGACTTGCCGCACCCCGACTCGCCGACGAGCGCCAGTGTCTCGCCCTGGCGGATATCCAGCGAGACGCCGTCGGCGGCCCGCACCAGCCCGGCGTCGGTGCGGAAATAGGTCCGCAGATTCTCTATGCGCAGAAGCGCGTGGTCATCGCCGCCCATCGGCCCAGCATCCTCTTGCCGTTCGATCCCCTATCCGCCCGTTGAACAAGGCCTCGTTTTAACGCGGCGGAACGACGATGCCAATGGCAATCGCTCTCAGAACAGCGAGGACGGGGGCGAGGACGGGGGCGAGGATTCCGGCGCGGTGGCAAAAGACGTGGCGAACGGGAGCCGCCCAGGCGCGCAAAATGGCGAAAATGCCGCCGATCGGGCGTTCGATTCCGTTTTGGAGCGCCCGGGGCTTGCCGATCCCGAAACAACGAGCGCGGCACGATCCCCTAATTGAGCGCGAGGGCGCGCAGGTGGCGATATTTCCCGACTTCCTCGGTTCCGCGGCTCCCGACGTGCCGCCCGCCTCCGGTTTCGCCGAGGGGGGCGCGCAGGTCGTCGTCGGTGAACCAAGCCTCGTCGTCGCCCCAGTCGTAGAGGAGCCAATGCTTGCCATAGGGATCGTATTCGTAGGCTTCGTAGAGCGTGGCGTCGGGGCCGGTCAGGGCGTAGACCGAGTAGATCGTGTTCTGGTGGTAGAAGAGCCGATAGCTGCCGCCAGGGTCGATGCAGCTCGCGTCGCCGTCGGTGTTCCCGTCCATCGTGAGCGGCTCGTCGATGTAGGCGCCGTAGACGAACTGGCGCGCGGGGTAGGCCAAGCCGTTGTCGCGCTCCTCGACGATTTGCCAGCCGTCGTAGCAGTAGTCGACGTCCGGGCCGCCATATCCGTTCTCGCAATCCTTGCGCACGCGGCGGTTCGCGGCGTCGTAGAGATAGGTCGCGATCAGGGCGTTGGTCGCGGTCCGCGCCTCGCGCGGGCGGTTGAACGCGTCCCACTTGTATTTCCGCGTCCCGTCGTTGGTCAGGTTCCCGTTGTCGTCGTACGACTGCGCGGCCTGCCCTGAGCCTGTCGAGGGGCCGACGGTGGTGTATTCGTTGAAGGTCGTGTCGCCGCGCGTTACGTCAACCATGGGCAATTCCCATTCGGCTGCTCGTCAATGCTCAACGATTTCCCGAAGGTGCCTACGAAATGCCCGCTCTACCCAGACGCCAAAAGTCCCGTGCCCCGTGAGGAAATTCGTATCCTGTCCTCAAATTGCACCCGCGCCTCCACTCTACTCTACACGAAATAAGCTGCCCCCGAAATACGAAATCCCTGAAATTCCTATGAGATTCCTGAAATCTAGTGGCCTTCGTGGCTTTTTCCATTTTGAGTTATCCACAGCAAGCTGATGGTCCAGTAAAGGCCAAAGACAAAGACATCGCCGGCTATAATGAGTGGTATCCCAAGCAATAAAGCGAAGAAATGTCCGTATTCATTCCCCCCAGGACCAAAGGCTGACGCAACATTCCACGATACTCCCAACGTCCAGGACACCGCGATGAGAGTGAACACAATAATACAAACCGTTCGTATGATTCGTAGGAACAACGTTCCCCCTCCACTCACAGAAGCTGGCGTGTGGCCCAATGTTGACAATTGTATGTTGTTAAATGGTATTCCGTATCGTGATTCGCCAGCATTCTCCTTTTGATCAGGTCATAGCGCGCTCTAGAGACGGACGCCAACCAACATGCACCCGGGTTCTCATCAGAAGCAACATGCCCCGGAACCCACCCATTGAAACCTGCGAGGGGAATAAGGGAAAGAGCGTACTCGGACACCGCTCCATTAAAATCATCGGCGAAAAACCCTCTGACTACGGATTCGTCTTCCTCTCCGGTAAGATTCTCCCCTTTATAGCTAACAATTTTCACGTTCTGGTGATCCGGAATCACCGCGTTTGTGGCCGCCCTTGCCCACGCTGGGATAGGTATGCCATGGTAGGAAGTCGGTACCGTTATATTTGAAACGTTTCTGATACAACGCCCGACTGCCCACGAGCAGGCTAATCCGAAAGGGTCAAGGAGGCATTCAGGGTTTAGATTGCAATATCCATACAAATTCACACCTGGACGAAATCCAGCTGGGTCCCGTCCAGTAAAGGATCCGCTTCGGAAGTTGAAGTATCTATTCCGATAGCAATGCAGCCCCGTCTCGCCGTCGAACTCGCGGCCGGTGAAGAGGAAGGGGCTGGCGTAGGCGGGGAGGGCGAGGGGGTAGGGATCGCCGTCGTCGCTGGTGAAATACTCCCCGTCCTCTCCGGGCTCGAGCAGCCAGTGCCGGCCGTAGGGATC
>JAPLSS010000629.1 GCA_026398515.1 Candidatus Sumerlaeota bacterium
AACACGGCTTGCGGCATTCCGCCTGAAGGCGGGACTCCATACTCTTGTTCTCAAAGGAACAGAACGTTGAGCGATCCTCAAACAATGGCCAGGGAACGACGCCAGCGCGCGGAGGCCGTGGCCCGGCATGGCTCGATTCACGCGGCCGTCGCAAGCGGCGACTTGCCGCCATTCGCCGACGTGTCGCTGAGCGAAGCCCTCGCGCTCGGGCTGCTCAACCAGCGCGTGCGCAAATACGTCGGCGTCTTCGGCCACGGCTCCACGGATCTCGGCGAAGTCCTGCGCGTGTATGAAGAGGCCGGAGCGGTTCGCGTTTTTCCCGTGCACAGCGAGATCGAAGCCTCCCACGCGGCGCTGGCGCTCCATTGGCAATACGGCGAGACCTCCGCGGTCTTCACCTCCATCGGCCCGGGCGCGATGCAGGCCCTGGCCGGATCGCTCGCCGCGCTGTCCAACGGCGCCGGCGTCTACTACCTTCTCGGCGACGAGACGACGCACGACGAAGGCTACAACATGCAGCAGATCCCGCGCCGCGAGCAGGGGCTGTTCCTTCGGCTGGCGAGCGCGCTGGGGCCGAGCTACAGCCTGCACACGCCCGAAGCGGTCTTCACCGCCCTTCGCCGCGGCCTCGTCGCCACGCGCAACCCGGTTCACCCTTCGCCCTTCTACCTGCTGATGCCGATGAACACGCAGCCGGCGATCCTGCGCGACTGCAACTTGTCGATGCTCCCCTCCCCCGCCTCGCTGCCGGCGGCCGCTCCGGTGTGCGGCGATCAAGCGGCATTCGACGCGGCTATCGAGGCCATCCAGCGTTGCGAGAAGATCGTCATCAAAATCGGCGGCGGAGCGCGCGGGGTTGGCGAAGAACTTGCTGCGTTAGCCGAGCGGATCGACGCGGTGGTCGTCCATGGCCCCAAAGTCCCCGGCGTCATCCCGGCCAGCCATCCACGAAACATGATGGTTGGCGGATCGAAAGGCTCGATCTGCGGGAACTACGCGATGGCCGAAGCGGAGTTGGCCGTCGTCATCGGCGCGCGCGAGGTGTGCCAGTGGGACTGCTCGGGCGTCGCATGGAAGAACGCGCGCCAGTTCATCAACCTCAACACCGATCTCCAGGACGCCACGCATTACAACCGCACGATTCCCATCATCGGCGACGCCAAGGCGAACCTGCGCGAGCTCCTGCGCCGTCTCGACCGGGCCGGCGTGCGAAAGGCGGGCGCCGCCGCGTCGCCCTGGCTTGCCGCGTGCCAGGCGCGCCGCGCGCAATGGGAGGCCTATCGCCGGAAGCGCTATGAGGTCGAGACGCTCCACGACGAGGCGTTCGGGCGCCGCCTGCTGACTCAGCCCGCGGCCATCAAGATCGCCTGCGACTTCGCGGACGAAATCGGCGCGGTCAAGATCTTCGACGCCAGCGACGTGCAGGCGAACGGCTTCCAGATCGTCGACGACGAGCGCCCCGGCCTCACCTACACCGAAACCGGCGCGTCGTACATGGGCTTCGCGGTCTCCGCGCTTCTCGCTTCGGCGATGGCGGACAAGCCCCAATACGCGATCGCCTTCAGCGGCGAGGGATCGTTTCTCATGAGCCCGCAAATCCTGAGCGACGCCGTCGAGCACGGCGCGCGCGGGATGATCCTCGTCTTCGACAACCGCCGCATGGGCGCGATCAGCGGCTTGCAGTGGGCGCAATACGGTTGCGATTTCAAAACCAACGATTCGGTCGCAGTCGATTACGCGCGAGTGGCCGGCGCGTTTCCAGGCGTCCTGGGCCTGTTCGGCGGAACGAGCCGCGCGGAGTTGCGGGCGGCGCTTCGCAAGGCGCGCGAGCACCCCAGCCTGTCCGTGGTCCACATTCCCGTCTATTGCGGGCAGGACGAACTGGGCGGCCTCGGCGCGTGGGGCCAGTGGAACGTGGGCAACTGGTGCGAAGCCGTGCAGAGTGAGCGGCTGCGGTTAGGTTTGTAGGGCGCGCGTGGCGCAGGCTTTCCAGCCTGTGATTGCCTAAATAGCCCGGGATGCTTGAGATCACAGGCTGGAAAGCCACAGGCGTTCAATGGTTTTGAGGCGCTTTGGCGATTGGAAATGCTGGGTTTCTGCGCGCATGTGGCGGGTATCCCGAAGGGATTGCACTCCGCAGCCCAGGGTCAGCGAAGCGCCACCCTGGGTATGCGACGCACAACGCTCCTACCCTGTAAGGGTTGAACAACGCGGCGCAGCGCGTCCCGGCGGCATGCGGCCCGTTGTGCAACCCTTACAGGGTAAATGACGGGACTCACAGCTACCCAGGGTGGCGCTTCGCTGACCCTGGGCTGCGGAGTGCAATCCCTTCGGGATAGGCAGCATCCTGCCGGGAAGCCTAGCATTGGCAGGCCTCCAGGCGCTGAAGACCTCCAAACGGTTCTGGCAGGAAAGCCTGCGCCACGGAAAAGGCGACTTCGATATGGCCAAGAAAGACTTCCAAACGATTCAATCGCTGGACCGCGGCCTGACGCTGCTCGATCTCCTGGCCGAGAAGGGCGACGGGCTGGCGCAGCGCGAACTGGCCGAGGAACTGGGGCTTGATCCCTCCAACGTGTCGCGCATGCTGGCCACGCTCGCCCGGCACGGATTGGTCAATCAGGATGTGCAGTCGCGCCGGTTTTCGCTGGGGTTCGGACTGTATCGCCTGTGCGGCGCGATGAACCGGCGGCTGCTCCTGCCGCAGGTCTGCCGCCCGGAGTTGGCCCACCTGGCGCGAACGACCGGCGAGAACAGCCACCTGGCGGTCCTGACGCGCGGCCAGGCGGTCTTCATCGACCTCTATGCCGGCGGGGAAATGGTGGCGGTTCAGACGGAAGTCGGGCAGGCCGAGCCGCTCTATTGCACCGCGGTCGGCAAGGCGTTGCTGGCGTTTCAGGAACCCGCGCGGCGCGCCGAGCTGCTGCGCGCGATGACGCTCAGGCGCCTGACCCGCCGGACGATCACGCGCAAGGCGGATCTCGCCAAGGAATTGGATCGGATCGCCGAGGAGCGCGTCGCCGTTGATCGCGAGGAATTCACCGACGGGGTGGTTTGCGTCGCCTCGCCGATTGTCAACTACGACGGACGGACCCTCGCGGTGATCGGAGTCTCCGGCCCCGCCGAACGAGTCTACCGCTCCCTGGAGGAAATCGTCAGGGCCGTCAAGGGCGCGGCGGCGCGCCTCTCCGCCCGCTTCGGCCATGCCGCGATGAAGGAGAAGAAGTGATGTCGAGGCCGTTGCACGTCTGCGTCATCGGCTCAGGATGGATTGGCAAGGTTCACGCTCAAGTCTACCGCGAGCTGGCCGGCGAGTTTCCCACGCACCTCTCGTTTTGCGACGTGGACTTGGCGAGAGCGGAAAAGGCCAGGGTCGAATTCGACGGCGCGGCGGCGTTCGCGTCGATCGAGGAGGCCTGCGCCGCGGCGGACGTCGATCTAATCGACATCTGCCTTCCTCATGATTTGCACGTGGCGGCCATGGAGACGGCGGCCCCGTCCGGCAAGCACGTTCTGCTCGAAAAGCCGATGGGGCGCGACGTGGCCGAATGCGACCGCGTCATCTCGCTCGTGGCGCCGATGAAGGCCAAGTTCATGGTGGCCGAATGCTGGCGCTTCTACTCGCACGTCGTCCGCGCGATCGAAGCGATCCGCGCGGGCGAGATCGGGCGGGTCTTCCTGATCGAAACCTGCTCGGTTGGCCGCTTCGCGCCGCCGGCGTGGCGGCGAAGTTTGCGGGCCGCCGGCGGAGGCGCGCTGATGGACCGCGGAGTGCATTTCGTGGACATGCTCCTCGCGCTCGGCGGGCCGGTCGCGACGGTCTTCTCCGCGCAGACCCGCATGGCGATCCAGGAGATCGAAGGCGACGACACCTCGGTGATGAGCGTGCGCTACGAAAGCGGCGCGATCGGCCAGCAACTCATCTCGTGGGGGTTCCAACGCGGAATCGACCGGCCGTATTTCTGCGTCCACGGAACCGAAGGAAGTTTGATCGATGGCGACCAACTGAAATTGGTCCGTCGCGACGCGGAGCCGCGAATCCTCGCGCCGTCGGTGGGCGCCGGCTGGCCCGACTACCACATGATTCGCGACACGATCCGCCACTTCCTCGACTGTGTGACGAATGAAAAAACGCCTTTGTTCACGCCGACGATGGCCCGCGCCGACGTCGAACTAGTCACCGCCGCCTACGCCTCCGGCCGCGAGGCGCGGTCCATCGACTTGCCGTACAATGGACCAGGGGCGGCGGCGTGATTTTCGATTCTTGATTTTCGATTTTCGATTGAAGAAGACGTGAGCCGGCTGTCGGGGAGGCTTTCGAGCATGGAGAGTATGGAGTCCCGCCTTTAGGCGGAATGCCCAGATGCGATGGCAATGGCGATTCGATCCATTCCGCCTGAAGGCGGGACTCCATACGCCAACTCATTCCTTCGGCACAGTCTTCCACGCGCCGTCGTTCGCCGATTCAAGCGCGAGGTCGTGCACCAACTGCGCGCGGTAGCCGTCGTAGAAGTCGGGCTTCGCGGGGCGGCCGGAACGAATCGCATGGATGAACGCGCGCGCCTGCTCGAAACGGAAGGTCACGTAGGGATCGCCGAGCGGAAGCCGCCGATACATGCCGTTGATGTAGCGGAGCCGCTGCGGGATGGGGATGCGCGCGAACTCCTTCGATTCCAGCCCCACCGCGCCCTGGCAGACTTCCAACGTGTCCAGGTCGCGGAAGTCATAGCGCGCCGCGCCGTCGTTGCCGGTGATCTCGATGAACTGGTCCTCGGAATGGCCGGTGGCCGCGCGCGAGACCTCGATGAACCCCTGGCTGTCGTCTTCGAAGCGCAGCAGCAGGAGGGCCGCGTCGTCGTTTTCCACCTTGCGCGCTTCGCCGGTCCGGGGATCGCGATGGCGCTCGATCACCGTCCGGACCGAGCCGCAGACCGCCGCGATCTCCGGGCACAGGAACCGCGCCCAGTCGATGGCGTGGCTGCCCAAGTCGCCGATGACTCCGGAGCCCGCGACGTCTTTGAGCATGCGCCAGCTGAAGTTCGATTCCGCGGTGACGAACCCGCCGAGGTAGTGCGCGCGAAACATGCGCCGCTTCCCAAAGACGCCGCGCTTCGCCAGGTCGGCCAGAAACGCGATGCCGGGATGCCAGCGGTAGGTGAACGCGACCATGTTGACCAGTCCGCCGGCCTTCGCCTGCTCCCACAGCCGGCGCGCCGACGCGTGGTCCATGCTGACGGGCTTCTCCAGCATCACGTGCTTGCCGGCGGCCAGCGCGGCGGACGCGATCTCAAAGTGCGTGTTGTTCGGGGTGGCACTGACCACCGCCTGGACGCCAGGATCGGCCAGCATCTCGCGATAGTCGGTCGCCGTCTTTTCGATGCCGAAATCGCGCGCGAATGAAGCGACGCGCGCCGTATCGGCGTCGGCCGCCCAAACCACGCGCGCCCCGCCGACGGCCGCGATGCCGGGCAGGTGCACTCCGCGCGCGATTCCACCGGTTCCAATCATGCCCATCCGGATTTCGTCCATAGCCGGTTTCCCTTGCAGGACTCTCGCAAGCCTCATGTATAATACGCAATCGTTGCGGCGATTATTCCGCCGTCGAATACGAAGTCAAGGCTTTTCGGGAAGGAACCAAACCATGTGGAAGACATGTTTGGGGGAGAACGGGTTCATCGCCAAGCGCCTGTACGGCTACGACATTTCCGTCGACCAGGTCCTCGATCACGCCGAGGAGATGAACTACGACGGCGTGGAACTGCACCCGGGGTTCGATCCGTTTCCCAAGGCCGACGACTCCGCCGCGATCGTCGCCTTCCTGAAGAAATTCGCCGCGCGCGGTCTTCGCGTCGCCGGCATTCAAGCCCCGATTCACGGCCTGCGCGCCTTCGCGCCGGACCGCGAGGAGCGGATGGCCTTCGCCAAGGCGGCCTGCGCCTTGATCGACCTCGGATGCCGGCTCGGCGCCGAACAGATCGGCTTCTGGCCGGCGGGAAGGCAGAAAGACTTGTCCGACGATCAGATCGTGGAGCGCCTCGCGGAAACCTTCCAACCCATCGCCGAGCATGCGGGGCGCCGCGGCGTGATGACGACCATCGAGCCGGAGCCGGTGCAGATCGACTATACGTACGAGATCGCCTCGCGGATCGTGAAGACGGTGGGGTCGCCGAATTTCAAATTCCTCTTCGATTGCGCGCACGCGGAAGTCCTGACGGCAAACGCGCTGGAGGCGGCGCGCCGCTTCGCGGGCCAGTACGGCCACGTCCATTTCTGCGACTCCAACGGGAAGACGCTGGACCTCGAAGGCTGTTCGCGCACTTCGGCGCATCTGGCGGCCGGCGACGGACGGCTCGACCTGCCCGCCATCCTGCGCGCATTCAAGGAAACGGGCTACGATCGCTGGCTGCAGGTCGACATGTGGGAGAACCCCGATCCCTTCCGCTGCTCGCGCCTGACCAAACGCGTCGTCGATAAGGCCTGAGCTGCCGATCACCTCGCGTAGAAGACGACCTTGTCCACCTGCAGATTGCGGTCTTCCTTCGGCGACACGCGGATGTCGTTGATGAACGCC
>JAPLSS010000682.1 GCA_026398515.1 Candidatus Sumerlaeota bacterium
ACCGTGGCCGCTTACGCCAACCGCATCCTCAACATTCACCCGGCGCTCCTGCCCAAGTTCGGCGGCAAAGGCATGTTCGGCCTCCACGTCCACGAGGCGGTGCTGGCGGCGGGGGAGAAGACCACCGGCGTCACCGTCCACGTCGTCGATCCCGAATACGACCACGGGCGCATCCTGGCGCAGCGCCAGGTCGCGGTCGAGCCTGATGACACCCCGGAGACTCTCCAGGCGCGCGTGCTCACGATCGAGCACCAGCTTTACAGCGAGACGCTGCAAAAGATCGCCGTTGGGGAGATCGACCTGGATCGGGCCTGAGGCGATTGCCGATTTTCGGCCGCCGGTTGAAACCGCACTGGACGCTTCCCGAGCGCGGCGCATCTGACGCCAACGCGGTCCGCCCTGTCCACGTTGTTCACGCTATCCACGCTGTCCACGTTGTCCATCCCGTCCACCCTCTCCGCCACCCCGTCCGCCTTGCTTTTGCGAAAACGCCGCGCGCACAATGGCGAATGACCGTCCCGTTTTCACATTGGGTGAAGCGATTGCGGGGGGCCGACGCGGAGGCCGCCCAGCGCCGGCTGGCCCGCTACGAGGCGCATCTGGCGGCTTACGAGCGGCGGGTGCGGCGAATGCGCCGGCGTTGGCCCGCGCTGGGCGAGGCGGCGGATCATCCGCTGACGGCCGTCTTCGCGATCCGACGGTCCAAAACGCGGTTGGGCGGCTGCGCGGTGGCCATTCTCGCTTACATCCTCGTCTCCATCGTGCAAACCGTCGTGTTCGGCGTGGGGCTGGCCAGCGGCTCGGTGCAGACCGGGATTTTTTGGCTGCTGGCGTCGGGGATTTTGGTGTTGGCCGCGCCGTTCCTGTACTCCGCCTGGTCCAAGCGCCGCCCCTCGGTGGAGTTGGACCGGCTGTTCGCGCCGGGTAACAAGGATCTGTTGCTGAACCTGTGGCTGGCGCCGCTGAGCTACCGGCGGTTGCTCGCCATGGAGGCCGCGCGCATCTGGCTGCGGCAGCGCCTTCGCACGCGCATCCTGGCCGCGGCGTTGCTGGGGTTGATCGGCTGGCTGATCTTCCTGAGCATGCGGCTCGGCGAGACGCTTCCCCAACACTACGGCGAAGGCCTGGTCTTCTTCGGCGGCGCCGCGGCGTTTCTCCTGTCGTTTCTGGGCGTGTGCGACGACCTTCTCCTACGCGGCGCGCTCCTGCGCCTGCATTCGACCTTGAGGGACGTGCGGCAATTCAAAACCTCGCTGGCGGTCTACATCGGCAAGGCCGTCGCCATTGTCGCGCTGGTTGCCGCGCTGATCGTGTTCCTGATCGCGGGGGTGGCGGCTCAGTCGTTTTCATTGTCATTCATCGCGGAAGGCGTTCTTGCCGTCTGTCGCTGGATCGCCGCGGAGCCGTATGGGCGTTTGGGGCTGTATCTGTTGGCGTTCGCCGGCGCCATCACGGCGTTCTCCCGCACGGTCCTTCCTCGAATCACCGACGCCCGGTTCGTCCGCTTGGCGAAAGGCGGGGAAAGCGCTTACATGAGCTATGCGCAAATGCTGTCGGAGGAAACGTAGGCAAATCCGTGCATGGACACTCAGATCATCGCCGTCGTGAATCGTCCTGCCCCAAATTGTCCTGCCTGATTCTTCGTTGTTTCGGACGATGCCGATTGATGGCAGGACGATTTGAGGCAGGACGATTCACGGCAAGAATTGCTGGCTAGACAGCCAGCGCTCCTCATTGACAAATGCCTCCGTCCGCGCTTGGCTCTTCGAATACCGACGTGAGAGCGAAGCATCCTTCCCTGGAGCGCCTTCATGAATCATCGCCTGGCCATTTCATTTATCGCCTTTTGCCTTCTCGCCGCCGTCCTGCGCGCCGGCGCGGGCGAGGTCCTCATCGATTCCTTCGATTCGCAGAAGGATTGGAGCACCGTCAGCGAGGCGAAGGTGTCCATCGAAGAGGCGGGCCACACCGGCCCCTGCCTTCGAGTCGAGTTCGGCGCGCCGGGCCAACCCAAAGCCGGCCTGATTCAAGGGCCGGTTCCCGAATCGGCGGAGGCCTGGGCCAAACGCGGCGAGTTCGCGCCCGACGGCTTCGCTTTCTGGGCCAAGGCCGATACGGGGTTCAAACTCACCGTGAACCTGCGCGTGCGCAAGATCGGCGTCACCGGGCCGCAGGGCGTGGTCGGCCAGGCGCACGCCGACGTGAAACTCGAGAAGGGCGATTGGCGCCGCTACGAGATCCCTTTCTCCGCGTTCCAGGCCGATGCCGACTTAGGGATGGCCGTCGGCCCGGATCTGTTCGAGAAATTCCACCCGCAAGTCCAGTTCAAGCCCGCGACGAGTGTAAAAACTGGTAAGGTTCTGACCGTCTCGATCGACGACCTCGCGTTCGCCGCCATGTCCGAGAAAGCCAAAGCGGCCGTGGCGAAACCCGCCGAAGAAGGAGAAGTGACGATGAAATGGCCCGGATTGGAGTTGGCCTCCGAAGCGGCGAAGGCGTCCGCGGCGCTCCCCGCCATCGAGTGGAAAGCGCCCGAACGCGCCAACGCGCCCGGCATGGAAGCCGCCGCCCCCGACGGCGCGCGCGAACGCCTGTCGCTCCTGAAGGGCTGGGCGATCCTGCCGGTGAATGAAACAACCGGCGCTCTCGGCGAGGCGCAATCCATCGACCTGCCGGGGCGCTGGCCGGGGTCGCGCGACTACAAGGCGGCATGGCAGGTTGCGCGCGTCCAGTTGCCTGCGAAAGACGCCCAGCGCCTCGTCGTCCACTTCGAGATGGTCAAACTGTTCTGCGTCCTCTTCGTCAACGGCAAGGAATGCGGGCGGCATTTGGGCTCCTATACTCCTTTCGACATCGACATCACCGACGCCGCCGTCGAAGGCCCCAACACACTGGCCCTGTTCATCTATGACGAATATGGCGCCATCCAGGGCAACAAGGCGTTCAACCAACTCGGCGGACGGCACCTCGACCGCTTCCGGGCCAATGGCGGGGTGTACGACATTGTCTACCTGGAGCGGCGCGAACCGGCGCGCGTCGCCGACGTGTTCGTCAAGACCTCCACGCGCAAGCAGTCGATGCAACTCGTCTGCGAATTGACGAACGATGGCGCGGAAGCGCAAGCGGGGCGCCTGGAGCTCTCCGTCGTCGAATGGCCGAAGGGCCGGGCGGTCGATCTGGCCATCCCCACCCGGGAGGTGCAACTGGCGGCGGGCAAGACGGAAACCGTCACGGTCGACGTCCCGTGGAAGGACCCGCGCCTGTGGAGCCCCGAGCATCCGAACCTGTATGTAATGCGGACAACGCTCAAGACCGGCGCGGGGATGGACACGCTGTCCACCCGCTTCGGCTTCCGCGAGTTCTGGGTCGAGGGCAAGCAGTTCATGCTCAACGGCCAGCCGATCCGCCTGCGCGGCGAATCGAACTTCCGCCTCCGCGACATGCCGCAGGGCATTTACCGCGAGTTCGAGCGCGACGCCATGCGCGTCTACAAGGACGTGCTCGGCGTCAACGCCTTCCGCGTCCACGCCGCCATCGGCCCGCGCGCCACGTTTGAAGGCGCGGATGAGGCCGGCATCCTGCTGATCGACCAATCGTCCGTTTGGTCGTCGATGGGCCAGGCGTATCGCAACGGCGGCCAGCCGTTCCTCGACAACCTGCGGGGCGAGTTCGCCGAGTGGGTCCGCCGCGACCGCAACAGCCCGTCGGTGGCCATCTGGGACACCGAGAACGAGCAGATCCGCAGCAACAAGTCGGCGACGCCGTGGGCGATGAAGTTCGACGACTTCGTCCGCCCGTGGGACGACACGCGGCCGATCGAACACTCCGGCGCGGGCTGGTATGACAAGAGCCAGGACACCATCCACCTGCACATGCAGGAGCATTACTCGTGGGTCCTCGACCAATGGCGCCGGCGCGGCCAGCGCCCCATCGTCATGGGCGAGTTCTGGATCGGCGGACGCGGCGAGACGCGCCTGACCTCGTCCAAGGAATTCCATTCGCAGTTGGAATACTTCGAGGAAGACGCGCGCCTCTACGAGATGTACATGCTCGAAATGCGCTACTACGGCGCGTCCGCCGTCATGCCGTTCACCGCCTCGCGCACGCTGTGGGTCAACCCGAGCGAAGGGCGGCAAATCTGGGATTGGCGGCCCGGGAGCAAGCCGGCCAACGTCGCCATCCGCTCGCCGCTGACCGCGCAACGCATTCGCCACGGCCTGGAGCCGGCGACGGTCTTCTTCTGGCCGCGGGTCGAGGCCGACGCGGCCGGCGGCGAGGCCAAGCGCGAACTGGTCGTCTGCAACGATACGGAGGAGGCGAAGGATTTCCAGGTCGAGTGGGGCGAGCCGGGCGGCAACATGCAAACGCAGACGATTCATCTGAATCCCGCCGAGCAGTGGAAGGCCACCGTCGATGAGCCGGTTCCCGCGGCGAAGAGCGCTCTGGTGGCGCGGCTGCTCGACAAGGGCAAGGAGATCTCGAGCGACACGCTGGGGCTGCGTCCCGTGCCGCCCGATCGCCTCAAGGCCCCGGCGCTCCAACGCAAGGTCGAGGTCTACGAAGGCGGAACGAAAGGAACGGTCGACGCGCTGCGCCAGGTGGGATTGACCGTCGAGGCCGCGCCGGGCATGCCGCAAACCTCGCCGGACAAGAGCCTGTGGGTCATCGCGCCCAACGCCAGCGACCCGACCCTGAATGGCCAGGCCAAGGCGATCCGCGAATACCTGGAGAAAGGCGGACGCATCTTGTGCCTGGCGCAGGAAACCTGGCCGCGCTGGTCGCCCGTGCGGCTGGAGTTCTGGCCGTCGGCGCGCGCGATGGTCGACGAGTTCAAGGACTTCGGCTGGCCCGAGGGGAACAAGTTCCTCTATTTCGCGCGCCATGCGCCGATCTACGCGCCGACCCATCCCGCCTTCGCCGGCATCGCCAACGAAGACCTGCGCTGGTGGTCATCGTTCGACGGGCGGGTGAGCGACGACGCGCTGGTGCGCCCGGCGGCGGTGGGCGGTCGGTCGCAAGGCGCGTGGCGGGTTCTGGCCGGCGGGTCGAGATTGGAGAACGCCTCGCTGGCCGAAGCGCGCGTCGGGGCGGGGCTGCTCGTCTTCTGCCAGGCGCATGCGTTGCAGGAAGCGCAGAATCCCGAAGCGCGCGCTCTCTTGTTCAACCTTTTACGCTACCTCGATGGAGCGGCGTGGCCGGCCGATATGAATCGAATTCGCCTTGCGGGCGATCTCGACGCCGGGAAACTCGCCGCGCAAACCGGCGTCCCCGCCGATGCGCTCAAGAATGGCAAGCCGGAGAACGGCGGGGTGCTGATCGCCGGCGATGGCGCGTCGTCCGACGAGTTGGCGAAGTGGGCCGAGGCCGGCGGGACCGTGCTCGTTCTCTCGGCCGAAACCGCCAAGCGCCTGCCCGGCTACGCGGTAGAGAGAAACGAGCAGGACGACTACGCCGGGGCGCGCGGAACGGAGGATGACCCGCTGCTGTGGGGCGTTTCCTCGACGAGCTTCACCGACTTCAAGAACACGTGCGTCGCGGGCGAATTGACCACGTATCCCAAGGACGCGCGCATCCTTCTCTACGGACTCAAAGGCCCGTCCCGATCCGCGCGTATGACCAACGTCGACATCGGCTTCAAGGGGTTGGTCACCATGGACCATTGCGGCCCGGTCGCCGTGGCGCAGAAGAAGGGCAAGGGCGAGTGGATCGTGACGACGATGGAGCCGTGGCGCGCGCGCTCGGTCGGCGCAAGCGCCTGCTCGGTCTACGACGCGGAACTGATGTCGACGCTGCTGGCCAACGCCGGCGCGCCGATTGAACTGCCGTCCGCCGCACAGTCGCGGGCGCGCGTGTTGAAAACCGTCCCGATTCAGTTGGACGGGAAACTGGACGACTGGACGAACGACATCGAGGACCGCAATGTTTCGCCCTATCGCCACGCCGAGCCGATTGTCCTGTCGTCGGAAAACGCGGTGGCGGGCGCGCCGAGCGGCGACGCGGATTTCTCCGGCATCGCGTATTTCCTGTGGGACGATTCGGCGCTCTATGCGGCCGGCGCGCTCCTCGGCAAGGTCGAGGGCCAGAAGGTGGAGATTCGCCTCGGCGATCGAACGCTGAACATCGAGTGGGCGGGCCAGCATCCCAAAGCGCAATTGGCGTCGCCGCAAGGCGAGGCCGTGAAGGTTCAGGCCGCCGGCGCCCAACTCAAAGATGCCAAGGAACTGACCGACACGCGCTCTCTGTCTTTTACCATGATCGACCGGAGAGTCGGTCACCTGAAGACGGTCGACCGCGTGGGCGGCGAGACCTTCGAGGCCAAGATCCCGTGGTCGTCGCTGGGCCTCTCGGCGCCGCCTCAAGAAACGCGCGTCCTCGTCCGCCTCTCGCGCGCCGACGGCGTCGCGCTCCAGGCCCCGCGCGAGGCGAACGAAGGCGATCCGGCGACGTGGCTGACGCTGACCCTGGCGCCGTGAGGGAGGGTGACAGTCGCGAGCGAATTCAAGGAGCGATTCAGAATCCCTTATTGCTTTCCGCCCAGAGGCGCGGGGCGATCTCGCGCCAACCAAGGCTGGCCAGGCGTGTGAGCAGCGCGCGTTCGGATTCCTTATCCTGCGAGAAGGAATTCAGAACAACGGCCCCACATTGCGCGGGATCGAAGGCCTTGGCCACGTCGCCATACGCGCAGCGAATCCGGTTCGGATCGCCGCCCGCGTAAAACATCGTGGAGGGGTAATCCACCAACGTCGCTTTCTCCGAGACGCGGTGAGTCGACACAAAGCGGGCCGCGGCAAACGGATCGTTCCCGGATCGCGCAGCGGCCAGAGCTGGCCCTGCCAGGCGAATCTGCCCGTAGTTGCTCGGATACAGGCGGGCGTTCACGCCAACCATTAGGAGGCTCGTTCCCAACAAGATGGCCAGCCTTAAGCGCCTCCCAAACTGACCCGCGACAAACCACGCGCCCCAGCCGGCCAAGGCGCTCAGCGCAAACAAGCTGGGATACGCGTAATAGCGGTTGGCCGAGTACGCCGAGGGGTAGGTGAGGGGGAATGCTATCCAGCAGACCGCCAGCGCCGCGGGAGGAGCCAGCCTCCGCCAATGGGGCTGCCCCAGGAAACCGAGCGCCGCCAGCCCCAAGCACGCAAAGCCCAAGCCCACCAAGCCGAAGTCCCGGACAAAAAACCCGGGGGTCTTTTGAAAAGCGGTCCAGATCGCCTCCCAATTTCGCTCCTGGGAGCGCAATACAAAGCCGCCAACGGCCGAGGGGGCGGCATGAAAAGCGGCCACCGTCCAGACCGCCGCCGGCGCCAAACCCAGAACGAAAATTCCGCAGTGCTGTCCCCAGCGCCGCGCCCGCCGCCAGTCGCCTGGACAAGAGGCCACGCTGGCCAGCAGAACCGCGGGGCCGAAGACGGCGAAGGAGGTCTTCGCCAAGACGCAGCAAGCCCAAAAGCACCAGCCCGTGAACCGCGCGCGCCGCGTCTTCTCCGAAACAAACCACATCGCGGTTAGTAGAAAAGCGGTCGCCGGTCCGTCCAGTTGGACGTTGCGGGAATAGTAAACCAAGCCTGGGGCCGAAGCGGCCGTGCAAAGCCCCGCCAGCGTCGCGCCCGGCGGACATCCCCATCGGCGCCTGGCAAGCCGCGCGAACATCCACAGACTCAGAATGCCCAAAAGCGCCAAGGGCAGCCGAAACCCCCAGGGACGCCAGCCCGAAACCCAGGCCGTCGGCCACAGCACGATGGGCACAAAAGGCGAGAATGTGCGGTCGTCTCCAAGGTCGTTGTGTTGGTCTAGCAGTCCGTAGCGCGAAAGGTTGATCGTCGAACAGGCATAATGCCCTTCATTCCAGTGGTGGGTTCGCGCAAAGGGGCCGTCTACCCATAGCAAGCGAAACCCCAGTCCGATCAAGAGCGCGCCCAAGGTCAGTATGCGATAGCCGAATACGGTCCGCACAGGCCGTGTCCCGGCCAAGACATCCAAGGCCATCGAGCGGACGAGCCTCTGCGCAGCTGCAGCTATTCTCATCTTCGGTAGGCCCATCATCGGAATCGGAGGCAACTCAGACACCCCCCTATTGAGCCGCCCCACTCCGTGAGGCTGGGTGAGAGCGGTCGGGCTAGCCCCATTGCGCCCATTGGCGTCGCTTCAGGCCGGGAGCGGCTGGTGGCGCTGACGGTCCCCAACGAGTGGCATCTCAACGACACGTCGCTGTATTACGCGTTGTGGCGGCTGGACCGAAACGCCACCGCGCGCAGTTGTGCGAAGGCGATTCGAAGCGTGCCGCGCAAAGCGTACGACTGCGTCGTGATCCTTGACCCGCCGCGGCTGGACGATACGCTGTGCCCCTATGGCATGGAGAACACCGCCGCCATCCAGGGCGATTCGGCGTGGTCGTGCGCGGCCCAATTCCCCCACGGCGACGGGCGGACGATCAAGCTGTTTTTTCCGGCGAAAAAGGAGGAGAAGGGGATCGGGAGATGACATAAAGCGCCTTCTCTTAAATGCGGTGGAAATTCCTGGCTGACGCGTCAACGACTCTCAGAGTCGATCTCCCTCATCTCTGCAAGAACGGAGGGTATGAGAGTGAAACGGCTGGCATGGCGGTTCATGGTTTTGGTTTCGTTAGGCGTGTCGCCCTTCTTGTTCGCGGCGGCGCCGGGAGGAGCGAAGAAAGGCGCGCGCCCCGCGGCGAAGGAGGAGGCCGTGCGGCTGAAGGAGCCGCTCGTGTATGGCGACGAGTTCTTCGAAGTCACCGCCGATGACACGCTGCGGCGGCGATACCATGATCGGAGTTTTGACTGGCGATGGTCTTCTGCCGCGACGTGCGCGTGGTCAACAAGGACATCCAGGACGCCGAAGGCCGACCGGTCGAATTCGTCTTCCGCGCGACCGATGAGGACATCGCCAAAGCGCCCGCTGACCAGAAGCGCTTCTCCGACTTCGTCTTCGCCTGCACGCGCGGCGCGATGCAGGTTGAGTGGACGACGAAGGTCATCGACGACACGCTGCGCCAGGAGGCCACGGGCAAAGGCTGGTTCCTGCAGCCCAAGGCCCTCGGCGCGCAACTGGACAAGCCGTTCGCGGATTGGGGGGACGGCCAGGTCGATCTGATGGCGTTCCTGTGCCGCGCCGCCGTCGCTCCGGACCGCGCGCCGCTAAAGGTCACGGCGGCGGGCGTGGCCTGGACGAAGTGGTGGTTCAAGGGCGCCAAGACCCTGACCGTCACAGGCGCGAGCCTCGACCTCTTGATCCACGAGTGGTTGCACCACATCTTCGACAGCACGCTGCAGGAGACCGAGGGCCTGACGCTGGCGATCATGCACGCCTCGGGGGATCTCGGCTACGGAAAGACGGACCTCGGATGGCCGTCCTACGTGGCGCACTATCGCGACCGCCTGCGTTACTACTACCCGCGCGACATGTGGCTGCGCTGGAGCATGAAGGAGAAGCACGACACGCCTCGCGGGCCGTTTTCGGACAAGCCGTACGCATGGGCGGACGTAAAGGACGATTGCTGGTTCCGGCTGCCGCAACTCAGCGTCGCCGACCTCGCGCGCCTGACCGGGCTGGAGGGCCTCGCGGTCGACGCGCCAAAGGGGAAAGGCTACACGCTGTTCAAGCCGGGCGCGGGAGCGGAGTTGACGTCGCCGCGCATCGCCGCGATCGACGATGGAGAAGCGGCGCTGAACAATGGCCTCAACTGGAAACGGGAATCGACGGCCGTTCTGCGCACGCCAACCGGCCATTGGCTGTTCGTCAAGCCGGACCTTGTCGACGTGTATGTCGACATGCGAAAACTGCGCGGCGAATCGGAGAGGCCTCTGCCGGTTTATGGTTGGCTGCTGGAAGGCGTGAAGCCGCTGATTATCGTCAAAGCGCCGGACGATCTGCCTGTTCCGTCGAATGAGCGCTCATACTTTGCCAGTTCGCAGTGACAGTTTTAGCCGTCTTATGCCTCTGCGCCATCCAAGCCCATGCCGCGGAGACGCGAAGACCCTTTCACAGCCCCGCCGCTTCGGCGAAGCGCCGGAGTTCCGCCAGCGCGCGGGGGGCTTCGGCGTCGGGGTTTGTCCACTTGCACTCGACCGCCAGGCGCCCGGTGTAGCGGGCGGCCTTGAGCGCGCGGAAGAACTCGGTGAAGTCCGATGCCTCGGCGCCGGGGGCCACGCGCGAGCCGTAGGCCGCGATGTGCGCGTGGCGAAGGAGGTCGGCGTTCGCGACGATGTCGTCGGCCGAATCCTTCTCCGTCTCCCAATGATACGCGTCGACCAGCAGGAGGAAGTGGGGGTGGGCGACTTCGCGCACCAACCGCGCCGTTTCCTGGACCGTGTTCAGGACGTTGCTTTCGGCCCGGCGCAGCGGCTCGGCGACGAAGACGATTCCGTGGCGCCGGCCGGCCGCGCCGAGCGTCCGCCCGTATTCCACGAGTTGCTGCTCGGCCTTCGCGCGGTCGAAGCCGTCGGGGATCGAGCGCGACTTGCCCGAGCCGAAGACGATGATCTCCACGCCGATGCGCCGCGCCCGGCGGCAGGCGGCCTCCGCGTAGCGCGCCAGGCGCTCGCGGTCGACGCCAGGGCCGACGGCCTTTATGTCCCCGGGAAGGAAGGTGTTGGCCACCCGCGCGGGCAACGGCCAACCGGCCGCCTGGCGCAACGACTCTTCGACCGCCTCGTCGGGCGCTTCGGGCTGGAACGCGCGCTGCACGGGGATTTCGAGGAAATCGAAGCCCGCGCGCGCAAACGGCGCGGCTTTGTCCGCCGACGTGGAAATGCCAAATTGCATGGAACAAGCTCCTCCTGTGAATAGCCGCGAAAAGGCGCAAGAGACACAAGAGACGGCAACGGCAAGGTCGTGGTTTCTTGTGCTTCTTGCGCCTCTTCGTGGCCTACTTGTCTGTTTCCAAAATGCCGCGCGGGCGGTAGCGAAACAGCGGAATCCACGACAGCCAGCGCTCGTCCGTCGTGGCGCGATAGAACGCGTTGCCGGGCGCGACGGAGGTCGGCGCGACGAACGGACATCGCCGGCCGAAGAGCGACGAGCGCATGCCGAGGATCGCCCCCACCAGGTTCGCATTGGGGCGCAGGAGAAACTGAGGGTCGCCCCAGTAGCCCGCGTACACGGCATCGTCCACGCTCTTCTCCAGCAAGTCGGAGCGCAACTGCAGGTTCAGAATCAGGCGTTCCTCCTCCACGCTCTGAACGAACGGAAAGAGCCAGACCCAGGTCCGTCCGACGTGGAAGCCGCCGTTGGCGTCGGTCCAGCGCGAGCTGAGCGCGTCGAGCTTCGAGGACGAGTCCGTCTGGAACGGGATCTGGGTCTTGACCTTCACGTAATGGTAGACCAGGACGTTGGGCGCGCCCTTGCCGGTGGCGGTGTCGCCGGCCACGCCGTCGATGGGGCCGCGGATGGACACGCAGGCGCCCAGGGCCAGCGCGCCGACGGAGATCAGGAGCCATTGGAACAGGGAGCGGGTCATCAGGGGTTCTCCAGGGGAACGGTCATCGGGAGTTCGTAGCGACGGCTTCGGTTGTTCTTCCGGGCGCCCTGCGATAATGGGCAATCCATGCCGAAGGCGGAACGGCCATTCATGGCGCTCTGCGGCGTTCCAAAACGAAATGAGACCGGGAGTGCGGAGTCCCGCCTTTAGGCGGAATGCAGCGGATCGAATTGAGGCCAGCCATCGAAGATTCCGCCTGAAGGCGGGACTCCGTACTCCCGATTCCCTGTTCCGCCTTCGACATTCATCCGTCATCCGTTCAGCGCTTCTATCGCTCCAGCTGCCGCCGCAACAGCGCCTTCTCCTGCTGGAAGGCAAGGTAATCGGCCGCCTTGGCTCTGTCGAGCGAGATCGGCGGCGTCAGGTCAAAGGCTTGGCTTTTCAGATGCGCGGTCAGTCGGAACTCGTCTCCCGCGACCACCTGCAACGGATCGGGCGGCACGTAGAAGCCCTCCACCGTCGCCGACGCGAAGGGAATCGGGTCGGTCGGATTGGCCGCGGCGCGGAGCCCCTCTTCGGCAATGGCCGTGGAGGCGCCCGTCGGGTCGAGCGAAGCCAGCAGGCGCACGCCCGGCGGATCGAGCCACACGGGGCCGCCGGCGTTGGACGCGGACAGGAGGAGCGACTGAAGGCGCCCGCCGACGATGGTCAACGCCAGGTCGCCCTGCGCCGTTCCGCGCAGCCGGGCCCCGGGAATCGCGTAGACGGCGGCGGCGCGTTCCAGGTCGATGTCGTCGAAATGCAGCTTGGCCGAAAGGGTCCAACTGGACGGCGCGTCCTGATTGACAACC
>JAPLSS010000050.1 GCA_026398515.1 Candidatus Sumerlaeota bacterium
TATGGGCCGGGCGTCTATGATTTGGGGCAGTTCAAACTGAAGAGCGATCAGACGATGTATCTGGCCGGCGGCGCGTACGTGAAGGGATATCTTGACACCAAGGATTTGAAGAACGCTGCGATTCGCGGCCGCGGCATTCTCTCGGCGGAGAACCGTCCCGACAACGGGCGGGGCGTGAACTCCAAGACGTTGAACATCGGCGGCGACAGTTCAAAATTGCTCGTGGAAGGCGTCACGTTCATTCAGTCCGTTGGCTTCGCCTGCGCGCTCAGCGGAACGGACAATGTGATACGCAACATCAAGGTCGTGGGCTGCTGGCATCCGACCACCGACGGAGTGAACATGGGAGACAACAGTCTGGTCGAAGACTGTTTCTTCAAATGCGATGACGATTCGGTGAAGCTCTATCAGAGCCATGTCGTTGTGCGCCGTATCGTCTTCTGGCAAATGGAGAACGGGGCCTGCCTGCAGCTCGGATGGAATAACTCCCGCGGCGCACGGACCGATGTACATGTCTACGACTGTGATATCATTCGCAAGGACAGCGACCCCAAAGGCGGCGCGCAGGACCGGATGAACAATGCCGTGATCAGCAGCGTGGGGGGCGCTGCGGACAGCAAGGACTATGTGATTGAGGATATCCGCGCCGAAAACATTAACGGCCGTCTCTTCAGTTGGAAGACCGATACCGGGGAGATCTCAGACTTTGTGATTCGCAATTTTACGGCGACGAATTGGAACAGCGCCAACTTCCACAACGAGATCGCCACCGACAGGGTCCATGATATCACGTTCGAGAATCTACGCATCAATGGCCATACGGTTCACAACGCCGACGAAGCGGGATTCAAGACGCTCGGCGACGCGAAAAACATCCGCTTTGTTGTCAACGATCCCGAGCACCTCCAGGGAAAGAGGAGAACGCCATGACGATGGCAAGCGCAAGTGCCGCCATGTCCCGCTCCGCGCGCCCCAACGTCCTCATGATCATCGTCGATGACATGAACGACTACGGCTTCTACGGAACGCACCCGCAGGTCCGGATGCCGTATCTGGACCGATTCAAGAAGACGGCGGTGACGTTCCGCCATGCCTACTGCGCCTCGCCGGTGTGCAATCCATCGCGGGCGGCCGTCCTCAGCGGATTGTATCCGCATCATACGGGCGCGTATCTCAACGGCAGCGATCCCTGGGACAAGACGCTCAGCGCCATCGAATCGCTGCCGGAATGCTTTAAGCGCAACGGCTACGCCACGTGGGGCGGCGGCAAGTTGTTTCATTCCCCGTTGCCGGAAGCGCGGGCGGGGACGATGTGGGACAACAAAGTCTTCGCCGGCGGGTTCGGCCCGTTCCCGCCGGAGAAAGACCAACTGCAAGGGAAGTTCTGGGGGTGGACGCCGTGGGAAGAGCCGGACAGCGAATTCCCCGATGTGGTGAACGCCGATGCGGCTATTCAGTTCCTCCAGCAGGAGCATGATCGACCCTTCTTCCTGGCCTATGGATTGTGGCGTCCCCACACGCCCTTCACCGCGCCGAAGCGCTTCTTCGATCTCTATGATCTGGGCAAAATCGAGGCGCCGGTGGCCGGCTACCGCGATAACGATCTCGACGACGTTCCGGCGATGGCGAAGGAACTGGCCGGCGTGTTTGGCGCGCGCTTCGATCTCTGCGGGCCGTCAAACCTCCCACGCTGGCGCGAATTCGTGCGCGCCTATTATGCCTGCAATTCGTTCGCCGACTGGAACGCGGGACGCGTCATCGAAGCGCTCGACCAAAGCCGCCACGCCGAGAACACGATTGTGGTCTTCTGGTCGGACAACGGCTACCACTGCGGCGAGAAGAGCCATTGGGAGAAGTCGACGCTCTGGGAGCAGGCGGCGCTCACTCCGTTGGCCATTCGCCTGCCGGGCATGGAGGGCGGCGGCGAATGCCCAAGGCCCGTCAACACCATCGATCTGTTTCCAACGCTGGTGGACCTCTGCGGATTGACGCCGCCGTCGCACGCTCTGGATGGAACCAGCCTGCGGCCGCTGCTCGAGAACCCGCAGACTGCCTGGGACCGCCCGGCGTTGACTACGTATGGCGAGGGCATGTTGTCGCTGCGCGACGAGCGATTCCGGTTCATTCGCTACGCCGACGGCTCCGAAGAGATTTACGATCACGACGCCGATCCGCGCGAATTCGCCAACATCGCGTCGAGGCCCGAAGCGGCTGAAATCCGACGCCGTTTCGCGCCATGGGCCCCCGCGGAATGGGCCCCGTCGTTGGGCGGTCGGCTGGGGTGAGCGCCGGAGAGGACAGACCAGAGGAGCGATCGATGCACTATCGCAACTACGGCAAACACGATCTTAAGGTCTCGGTTATCGGACTGGGCGGGCATGAGTTCCATCCCGACGGA
>JAPLSS010000366.1 GCA_026398515.1 Candidatus Sumerlaeota bacterium
CATGCGCGACCTCGACGAGGAGCCTTCGCTGGTGGCGGCGCTGCGCCGGCGGATGGCGGATTTCGAGGCCATCGTTTCGTACAATGGGCGGTCGTTCGACGTGCCGCTCCTGCGCACGAGGTTTGTGTTCCACCGCGCCCCGTCGGTCTGGGAGCGGCCACATTTGGACCTGCTGCCCCTGGCGCGGCGGCTGTGGCGCGGGCGGCTTCCCGATTGCAGTTTGTCGACGGTGGAGCGATCGATCCTGGGAATCCGGCGGCTGAGCGACGTGCCGAGCGCGCTTGTGCCCCAGATCTACTTTGATTTTCTGCGCGGAATGCGGGTGGAGCGGATGATCCCGGTGTTCGATCACCACGCGCAGGACATCGTATCGCTGGGCGCGCTGCTGGGGCGGCTGGGGCGGTTGGTCGAGGAGCCGCGCCATCCGGATTTCGCCCACGCGGCCGATCAACTGGGGCTGGCGGGCTTGTTCGAGGGAACGGGGCGGCCGGACCAGGCGTTCGCCTGTCTGCGCGAGGCGCTGCGACTGGCCGAGGAGCCGGAGACCGTTCATCGCGTGGCGCTGCGGCTGGCTCATGCGTGCAAACGCCGGGGACGATGGGAAGAAGCCCGCGCGATTTGGACGGAGCGCATCGAGAACGGGCCGCCGGGACGCGTGGAAGCGCACGTGGAGTTAGCCAAGTACTATGAGCATCAGGCGCGCGAGCATGAGGCGGCGATGGAGGTCGTGCATCGGGCCATTCGCGCCCTGGACGCGCGGCGCGAAGTCGAGGCGTATCTGGCGCTCCCGGAAGGCGCCGGAAGCGTAGGCGTCATGGACGAACTGCTGCACCGGCTGCGGCGCCTGCAGGCGCGGCGAAAGGGGAAAATGGGAACGCCGTGAGTTCGTAGGCGCGGATCACGGGATCGCGCATTGCCGCGGATCAAAGGCAATACGGAGTATGGAGTCCCGCCTTCAGGCGGCATGCGCGATTGCCTACCCCTGCTCGATACGGGGCATTCCGCCTGAAGGCGGGACTCCATACTCAGCAGTTCGTAAGAGGGAAAGCCATGCGACCAAAGGCGGCGGCAACGTGAGCGAGCGCCGGGCACGAAGGCCATGGGGCCGTTTCGATTGGACGGCGCTGGCCGCGCTGGCGGTCGGTGGCGCGGCGTTGCGTTGCCTCGGCCTGGAGCGCATTCCTCCGGCGCTGTGGTTCGACGAGGGGCTGAATGGCTGCGACGTTCTGGCGCTCTTGCGCGGCGGCCCGTGGCGGCTTGTGTTTCCCGAGGTGTTCCCGCGCGAGCCGTTGCTCATCTACCTGATGGTTCCGCTGGTCAAACTCCTGGGGCCGCGGGCGATGGCGTTGCGGCTGGCCTCGGCCCTGGTGGGAACGGCGGCGCCGCTTGTCGTCTACCTATGGCTTCGACAGGCGGCGAATCGGCGCACGGCGCTTTGCTCGGCGGTCTTTCTGGCGGGTATGCGCTGGCACGTCCACTTCAGCCGCATCGCGCTGCGGACGATCTGGACTCCGACGCTCTCGGCGGCTTTGTTTGCGTTGCTGTGGAAGGCTTTTCGTTCGGGAAAGAGACGCTGGGCCGCGGCGGCGGGGGCGGTCTTCGGCCTGGGGTTCTATGCTTACCTTTCCTGGTATTTCTTCATTCCGGCCGTTGTGGCGGGACTGGCGCTGGGTTTGTGGAAAGAGAGCCTCGTCGAACGACGCAAGCGGCTGGCGCAGGCCGGGGCGTTCGCGTTGGCGGCGCTCCTCGTCGCGGCGCCGATGTTTATCCATTATGCGCGCTTTCCCGGCGATTTGACGGGGCGCCCGGAGGCAGTCTCGCCGTTCGCCGGCGGGACGAAGGCGGCGTGGACGGAGATCGCCAAGAACGCCCGCGACGCGACGATTATGATATTGGTTGTGGGTGTTGTAGTGAATTATTT
>JAPLSS010000893.1 GCA_026398515.1 Candidatus Sumerlaeota bacterium
ATCATCGTCCACCTGGTGGCGCAACACTATAGCGCCAACTTCATGGAAGCGTTCGTGTCCTCGCTGCAGAGCATCAAGGGCGCGTTCTCGCTGGTCGTGCTGCACGACGACGAGTTGATCGCCGTGCGCGACCCGCGCGGCATCCGGCCGCTGGGCCTGGGCACCCTGCCCGGCGGCGGGCGCGTGGTCGCGTCCGAATCGTGCGCGCTCGACATCATCGGCGGGCAGTACTTGCGCGAGATCAAGCCGGGCGAGATGATCATCATCAACAAGAACGGCATCCGCTCCGAGCGGCCGTTCGCGCGCGTCGAGCCGGCGTTCTGCGTCTTCGAGTACATTTACATCTCGCGGCCCGACTCGCTGGTGGGCGGCAGCCGCACGGTCTACGACATCCGCGTGCAACTGGGGCGCGAGATCGCCCGCGAGGCGCCCGTCGAGGCCGACGTGGTCTTCGCCGTTCCCGACTCGTCGAACGCGGCGGCGGTGGGCTTTTCGATGGAATCGGGCATTCCGTTCGCGCACGGGTTGATCCGCAGCCACTACATCGGCCGCACGTTCATCGAGCCCGACCAATCCATTCGCGATTTCGGCGCGCGGTTGAAGTACAACGCCGTGCGCAGCGTCATCGCCGGCAAGCGCTGCGTGGTGGTCGACGATTCCATCGTGCGCGGCACCACCAGCGGCAAGATCGTGCGGCTGATCCGCAACGCCGGGGCCAAGGAAGTGCACTTCCGCGTCAGCGCCCCGCCGTGGCGCAACCCTTGTTATTATGGCGTCGACACCCCGACGCGCAAGGAACTGATCGGCGCGAACAAGACGGTCGAAGAGATCCGGGAGTTCATCGGCGCCGGCACGCTGGCCTACATCTCGGAAGAGGGTCTGATGCGGGTCATGCCGCATACGATGAGTTACTGCAAGGCCTGCTTCGACGGCAACTACGTGGCCGGCAAGCCCGAGGCCTTCGAGAAAACGATGCTGGAGACGCGGCGCGCGCCGTCCGCCGCTTGACCGTCATTGGACGTAACGAAGAGGGCATGGTCTTGAGAGATTTCACAGAGCCAGTGCCACAAGCACTCCTGGATATCCAGGAGAAGACGCGCACCAACCTCTTTGCCTGGCGTGGTCAGTTCTCCCCGCAGCTGGTCGAGTGTTTGCTCGATGCATACTGCCCTTCGGACTCAGTGGTGCTTGATCCTTTCGTTGGGAGCGGCACGGTCCTTTGCGAAGCAGCGAGGAAGTCGCTGTATGCCCACGGATACGAGATCAATCCCTCGGCTTGGATCTTCAGCAAGCTCTACGAATTCGCTAACGTCCCTCACGCGGCCAGAGGCGAACCTATCTCAGAGCTCCGTCGCGGGATTGAGGCGGAATTCCCGATTGTGATCTTTTCCGACGACGAACTACCGATTGACGAAGTTGAGGGAAGAATCGTCTGCATGGGGCAGTCGTTGAGCGAACGGGCAAAGATCCTGTGCAACGCTCTGGTCGTCCTTCTGGATCTCTATAATGGTCCAATATCAAGCGGCTTTGTTCAGGGCAAGTTCACGGCTCTTGTTGATCTGGTTCGGCAGCTGCCGTATTCCACCCGGCAGATCAAAGTGGAGTTGCAGGACGCGAGAGCTCTCCCGCTTCAGAACGACTCAATTGACTTTGTAATCTCATCACCGCCGTACATCAACGTCTTCAACTACCACCAGAACTACAGACGCTCGGTGGAGGCTCTTGGGTGGAATCCTCTGCGTGTTGCCCGATCGGAGATCGGGTCGAACCGAGCCAATCGCGGCAACCGTTTTTATACCGTCATCCAGTACTGCATTGACATGGCCGCCGCGCTTCAAGAAATGACCCGAGTGCTTGGAGCCAGCGACCGGGCCGTTCTCGTTTTGGGCCACGAATCCAGGGTTCTAGGCGCCCCATTCTA
>JAPLSS010000592.1 GCA_026398515.1 Candidatus Sumerlaeota bacterium
GCGCGGCGGAAAGAATCCGCCCCGCCAGGACGCCTTCTCCGAAAATCCGCATCATCCATCCGTCAACATAGAAATACAACGGCGGATGCGGAACCGCGTTCGTTCCGAAGGGAAACGCGAGCGCCATGTGGGCCGCCTGGCGCAACGGAACGCCTTGCCCCAGCCGCGCCGACAGGCCGATGTACTCGGTTTCGTCGGTATACCAAAGCGGGGTGTCCACCAGCCGCCAAAAGCGCACGAACACGGCGGCCAGCGCCAAGAGGGCGATGATCCAAATTTGGGCTATCCTCAGCCGGCTCATCCGCGGAATCGTAAAACCGATCTGCCTCACCCGGCCAGTCAAATCCAATCTTCGCGGACGCCTTTCCCCCCAATGTCCACAGCGTCCACCGCGTTCACCCCGTCCACCCCGTCCGCCGCGTCCACTTTGTCCACCCCGTCCGCCGCCGTCCGCTTTTTCCCGGGAACTTCCGGGCGCGCTTGGTTTCTATTGCGAAAGGGAACGCTTTATGCAACGTTTCCGCAAAGCTAGTTTCCTTTTGCGGGGAAACAGAAACAGCAGATCATATCTCAAGGGGGATCGAACGTGAACATCTTCACTCGTTGCACCAGTCTGACTTTGGCCATCGCCATGGCGCTTGCCACATTCGGCTGCGAGACCATGAACGAGCACCGCACCGCCACCGGCGCGGTCATCGGCACGCTGGCCGGCGCGGGCGCCGGGGCGGCGATCGACAGCCACAACCGCGGGCGCGGCGCGCTGATCGGCGGGGCGGCCGGCGCGGCGCTTGGCACGGGCGTCGGCTACATGCTGGACAAGCAGAAAGAGCAGTTTGACCGGATCAAGGATTTGGAGACGCGCCAAGTGACGCTGGAGCAGCAGCAGGCCCAGCTGGCCGCCGGGCAGCAGGCCGCCCCGCAGCAGGTGCAGGCGCTGCAGTTGCGGATTGGCAGCGAGATCCTGTTCCAGAAGGATTCCGCCGCGTTGACCCCGTACGGCACGTCGAAGATCCAGGAAATCGCTCAAGTCTTGAACGAGTATCCGGACTCGCAGGTGATCGTCAAGGGCTTCACCAGCAGCGAAGGCCAGGACGCTTACAACGTGCAATTGTCGCAGCGCCGCGCCGACGTGGTCCGCAACACCCTGGTCGCCTATGGGGTGAACGCGGCCCGCGTTCAGGCCTTGGGCATGGGCGAGTCGAACCCCATCGCCAGCAACGAGACCGAGGCCGGGCGCGTCCAGAACCGCCGCGTGGAAATCGACGTCATTCCGCGCAGCTAACGACGCAATCCCGGCGCGGCGACGCGTCGAGCCGTCAGTCTGTTAGGAACACGGAACCCCCGGGATGCGCGGGCGGCAAAGACCGCCGCGCGCGTCCCCGGGGTTTTTTTTGAGTGGCGCAGGCTTTCCAGCCTGTAAGGAAACGAAACAGAAGTGGTCGCCGCGCACAGGTTGGAAAGCCTGCGCCGCTTTTCCCTCTTGACTTTCGCTTTTCATTCGTATAACGTTTCCACGCTGAAATGGCGGCGAATTTTCGGTTGATTCCGGGCTCAGACGATGGACTCTCTACCCATTCTGCAACTCATGGCCCACGGCTTTTCGCCCCGAACGATTTCGCTGTGGGAGGCGGCGGGGATCGCCGAGTTGCTGCCTCTGCAAACCCGCGCCGTGCGGGAGTATGGATTCCTCCAGGGAAAAAACCTTCTGGTTCTTGCGCCGACCAGCGCCGGCAAGACCTTTCTCGCCGAATTGGCGGCGGTCAAACGCCTGGAGTCCGGCTCGCGCGTCATTTACCTCGTTCCCACCAAGGCGCTCGCCGAGGAGAAAGGCCGCCAGTTCGCCGGGCGATACCGCCCTCTCGGCTTCCGGGTCGCCATCGCCACGCGCGAGCGCCCGGAGACGGATCGCCTGGTCGCCGAAGGGCGCTTCGATCTCCTGGTGGCCGTCTACGAGAAGATGAAAGCCTACCTGGTCGCGCGCCCGGAGCTCCTGAGCCAGATCGGTTTGGTTGTCGTCGATGAAATCCAGTCGCTGGGAGAGCGGGGGAGAGGCGAGGGGCTGGACCTGCTGCTGGCCAAGATCGTCTCTTCTCCCTACAAGACCCAATTCATCGGCCTTTCCGCCGTGTTGCGGGAAGCCGGACGGCTGGCCGACTGGCTGGGCTGCGATCTGCTTCTCGCGCGCGAGCGGCCGGTCGAATTGCGCGAGGGCGTGCTGGATTGCGCCACGGGGACCTTTCGCTATCGCTGCGTGAACTCGGGCGAAGAGGGCGAGGAGCCGCTGGCGCCGGCCGGGTCCGGCTATCCCGCGATGGACGAGGACGGCGGCGAAGAAGCGGCCTTCGCCCTGGCGCGGTTTCTGGTCGAAGAGCGGGGCGAACAGACGCTTCTCTTCGTGCCGACCCGCCCCCAGTCGCGGCGTTGGGCGTTCGAGCTCGCCGAGCGGCTGCACCGTCCGCCCGCCGAAGAGGCCGCGGCCGAACTGGAGCGGCTCGAGCCGACCGCCTCGCGCGATCTGCTCTTGGAGTGCCTGCGCTCCGGCGCGGCTTTCCACAACTCCGACCTTTCCGCCGACCTGCGCCAGTTGATCGAACGCCATTACGTGCACGGCGCGATCCGCCTCCTGGTCTCCACGCCCACCCTGGGGCAGGGCGTCAATCTTACCGGGCGCAACGTCATCCAGTGGCCGAGCATGGCCGCCAACGACGCGTGGACGGGCGAGATGGCCATCGTGCCGCTCTCCGTGGCGCGCTGGAAAAACCAGGGGGGACGCGCCGGGCGCTACGGCCTGGAGCGCGATTTTGGGCGGTCGATTTTGCTCGCCTCCGGCCCCGACGAGGCCGAACGGCTGTTCCGCCGCTACATCGACGGCGATCCCGAGCCGCTGGATTCGCCCTTGCGCGGCGCTCCGCTGGAGGGCGCGGCGATGGACCTGGCGGCCTCCGGCGTGGCGAATGATTCTGAGGCGATCTCGGACATGCTCATGCGCACCTACACGGGCATCGCCCACTGGAGAGCGGAGCCGCAGGCGTTGCGCCGCGCGCTGGACGAAGCGCTGGGCCGCCTGCTCGAAGCGGAACTTCTCCGGTTCGGCGGCGACGGACGCCTGGCCGCCACCGGGCTGGGCAAGGCGATGGCCCTGCACGGGCTTCGTCTGGAGACCGTCACGGCGTTCGCGGCCTGGCTGCGTTCGCTGGGGCCGCGCCTGCCGGAGCCGTTTGAAACGCTAGTTGTCTTGTGCGCCTGCGCCGACGGCGCGGACTTCCCCACACCGCTATCGAGCCTGGAGCGCCGCCAGACCGACTACGCCGCCGACGCGCGCGACCGCCTGGCCGGCGAATCGGAATCGAGCGAACCGCTGCGCCGCATCCTCTGGCCGGCGGGCGGCTTCACGGCGGCCGAGATGTCGGCGTTGAAGAAGGCGTTCCTGCTCGAAGGATGGATCGGCGGGGCGGAGACGGCGGAACTCGAACGGCGCTTCGGCATCCTGGCCGGGACGATGGCCAACCTGGCGGGTCATATTCACTGGCTGGCGCGGGCGATGGGCGAGTCGGCGCAGGCGCTGGGCCTCGCGCGCGGGCAACGGGCGGCGCTGGACTCGCTGGCTGAACGCCTGCCGTTGGGGCTGGAGCAGGGGGCGCTGGGCTTGTCGCGCCTGCGGGTCGAGGGCCTGTCGCGCGGCGCGATTCACTCCCTCGTGCGCGAAGGTTACGATTCAGCGGCGGCGCTGGCCGGGGCGGCCGTTGAGGACGTGGAGCGAATTGTGCCTCGCGATACAGCCGAGGCGCTCCTGGCCGAAGTTGCGCGGCTGGCCGCCGAATCGCCGGACAAGAAATCCCGCCGCCGGGCCGCCGCCAAACCGGCGCCGAAGGACCAGCCGGCCGACGCGGCGAACTTCCGTCTTGTCATCGATCCGGCGGACCCGGGCCGCGTGTGGCTCGATGGCCGGCCGGTGGAATTGACGCCGTTGCCGTATCAGCTCGTCGTCGTCCTGGCGCGGGCGGTTCCGCGCGTGGTGTCGCGGCGCGATCTGGCCGAGGCGCTGTGGCCCGACGCCGCGGTGGAAGACCAGCAAATCACCCACCACGCGCGCTCGGCGGCTCGCGCCTTTTCCGCTATTCTCGGCGACGCGGAGGCCAAGCGCCTGATCGAAGTCCGCCGCGGCCACGGCCTGCGGCTCACGCTATTGCCGGAAGAAGTGCGGTTTGCTTTGTAGGGAGGCGGCTGGGTGGGGTTTTTTCACTGCAAAGGACCACAAGGACCACAGGGACCACAGGGACTCAAAGGACGAAAAGGGCGGCCTTCGGCAATTGCTGTCCTTTGGGTCCTTGTGGTCCCTGTGGTCCTTGTGGCCCCTTGCGTCTTCTCAATACTCCCCCTTGGCCAGTTTCTCCTCGAGCCCCTCGATTCGCCGTTCGATTCCGATGTCAGAGGGGTCTTTGTAAAGCGCCCGCTCGTACAGCACAATCGCGTGCTTGTAGTTGCCGACGTTGAAACTGACCTCGGCGGCGTCGAGCGTGCGCTGCAGCGAAACAGTGTCGTCCCGCCAGCCTTCGGCCTTCATGCGCGCGATGCGTTGGGCGATCCGATCGCGAAGGCCTTTCTCCGACGTCATCTCCTCCAGCCGCTCGCGCACCTCGGGGATCGACGGGTCCGCCTGGAGCGCCGCCTTGTACGCTTCTTCGGCTTTGTCGGTCTGGCCTGCCTTCTCGTACGCAAATCCCAGGTTCTTCAGGACGGCCCCATTCTTCGGATCGCGAGCACGGGCGCGCTCCAGCGCCTGAGCGGCTTCGGCGTACTTGTTCACCTGCAACAGGCGGATGGCCTGGTTGTTCCACATCTGCGTCTGCTTAGAGCGGAAGACGAGAAAGCCAGCGACGACCAGAACAGCCAGAACCGCCCAACGCCCCCAACGTTTCATGACAGCGTCCCGAGCCTCCTCCCCCGAGGATGTCGCATCTACCATAGGAGAATCCAAAGTGGATCGGAAAGCGTTTTTTGACCACAAAGGACACAAAGAACTCCCAGAACTAAGAGGACAGCCTGCGGTCCTTCTTGTCCGTTGTGTTCCTTTCGCCCTTTATGTCCCTTTCGTCCTTCGTGTCCCTTCGTGTTCCCTCGTGTTTGGCAGTCGTTTCCGTTTGACAGCCACGCGCGGCTTCGTTGGGATCAACTCCCGATTCGCGCGATTCCGCTTCTGGAACGCAAAGGAGAAGCCATGAGCACGAAGTCGAATGCGCCCGGCGGCGCCATCGTGGACAACCGCCAAAGCCCCCACTGCCGGATGCGCGGCGCGCCGTTGCAAGCCGTGAAATGGGCAGGCGGCTTCTGGCGCCAGCGGTTCGAGCAATGCAAAGACGTGACGATCCCCCACCTGTGGAAGCGCTTGAGCGATCCCGACACGGGCCACGCGCTTCAGAACCTGCGCATTTACGCCGGCCTGGAGAAGGGTGAGTTCCAAGGCACGGCCTGGCAGGACGAATGGGTCCATAAGTGGCTCGAAGCGGCCGCTTACGTTTACGCCTACACCGGCGACAAGGCCCTGGACAAGCGCATGGACGAGGTCATCGAGGTCATCGCCAAGGCGCAGGAGCCCGACGGCTATATCGCCAGCCAGATCCTGCGCTACAAGGAGCGCTACCTCCGACCCGGCAACCACGAGCTCTATGTCATGGGCCACATGCTGACGGCGGCCTGCGCCCACCATCGCGCGACGGGAAAGACCAACTTCCTCGCGGTGGCGCGCAAGTGCGGCGATTACCTCCACAAGACCTTCACGCCGCGCCCGCCGGAGCTGGCGCACTTCGGCATCAACCCTTCGTACATCATGGGCTGCGTGGAACTCTATCGCACGACCGGCGAGAAGAAATACCTCGACGTGGCCAATGTGTTCATCGACATGCGCGGCTCGGCGCCCGGCGGCACGGACTTGAATCAGACCCACGTTCCGCTGCGCAAGGAGACGCACGTCGTCGGCCATGCGGTCTTTTGGACGTACCTCTACGCCGGCGCGGCCGACGCCTATATGGAAACCGGCGATCCGACGTTGCTCGACGCGGTCAACCGCCTGTGGGACGACCTGATGGAGAGGAAACTCTACGTGAACGGCGGGGTGTGCGCGGTGCACCGCGGGCTTTCGATTCGCTTCGACGACGTGCACGAAGCCGCGGGCGCCGAATACGACTTGCCCAGCAGCACCGCCTACAACGAGACGTGCTCGCAAATCGGCAATTTCCTGTGGAACTGGCGCATGCTGATGATCAACGGCGAAGCGCGCCATGGCGACGTGATGGAGTTGAATCTTTACAACACCATCATTTCCGGCATCGGCCTGGATGGAGCAAGTTGGTTCTATACCAACCCTTTGCGTTGGCACGGCCAAGGCCATCCGCTCCTCTCGCAGGACGCCTACCAACGCTTCCAGCCGGGCGAGCCGCCGCAGCGCCATCACATCTGCTGCCCGTCGAACCTCGTGCGCACGATCGCCGGACTTCACGGCTACCTGTACAGTCTGAACGACGAGGGCGTGTGCGTGACCCTCTATGGCGCCAGCCGGTTCGATGGGGCGCTGCTCGATGGCGCGCGACTGTCTTTCACGCAGGAGACCGACTATCCCTGGGACGGGCATATCGCGATCGCCATCGAACAAGCGCCGACGAAAGCGTTCGCCATCCAACTACGCATTCCCGAATGGGCGTCCGACGCCACGGTCAAGGTCAACGGCCAGGCGCAGAAG
>JAPLSS010000111.1 GCA_026398515.1 Candidatus Sumerlaeota bacterium
GACTTCAAACGGCAGGGTGGCGAACAGCTTGCCGGCGCCGGCGTTGCTCGGGATGCGCCGGCCTTCCCCGCCGCAGTGGAGCATCAGCGCGCGCCGGCCCGCGAACAACTCCAGCGCCGAGCGCGGGGCGGGCTTCTGCTCCAGAGCGCGGGACGCATATTGCTTCAACGCCCACAGAGTGGCGCCGCCCGAGCCGATGCGTTTGCCCGCGCGGTCGGGCACGACCAGCACGGGCGTGTCGGCGTCGATCATGCCGATGGCGCGCCGCCGTTCGATCTCCATCTCGTAGCCGCGCGCCTGGGTGGCGTTGGCGGCGGTCAAGAGGATGGCGTCCCAATGACGCCGTACGTTGCGGCGCGCGCTTTGTTGCCGGCGCCGCCAGGCGTGGACCGTGGAATGCCACATCCGTTGCAGCGCTTCTATCTGCGCCGACATATCGCGTCCTCGTCTATGACAAGAAATCGTGAAAGCAACGAACGCGACAAGGTACTCGGAACGCTCAACGCTTGCCAGTGAGAAATGCGTCGCGAGGGAAGAACGGGCGCATCTTGATACCGCTGCCGCGGCGTCGACGCGCCAATGGGGACTGCTCCGAAAATCGGGAGTATGGAGTCCCGCCTTCAGGCGGAATGCTGCAATTTGCGTCGAGGCCGGTCATCGAGCATTCCGCCTGAAGGCGGGACTCCATACCCCCATTTTCGTTCGTTTCCGGGTGGCCCGCAGGACGCCAATGGGGACAGTCACGTTCTACTCCGCGAGTTGGAGGGCAGGAGAGTCGGAGCCTTCCACGATCTGGATTTCCTCGGGCGTCAGGCCGTAGAGTTCGTAAACTAGGGCGTCGATCTGACGGTCGAGCCCGGTGCATCTATTCAGGTAAAAATCCTTGTCCGCGTCGCTCTTTGCCGCCGAAAGAAGCTGCTTTGATGAAACCATCTGCTCCACCAGCGAAACTATACGGTCGTGTCGCGTTTTGTCGGCTGGATTAGTGAGATCGAGCAAGGGAATTGGAAGTTGCTCGATTTGTCTGGCTTGGATTTCAGAAAAGACCTTCTTTGAGGACTTGAGGAAATTGACGTAGTAGAAATTGCAGAGCGCACAGTTAAACAAAGCCAGTATAAAACTCAGGCCGTAAGGACATTCCAAATTCTGGCTGATGACCACAATGGTGTTCAAAGCAAATTTCTGCGACCGGTCAATCGTACCGATTAGTCTGTCACCAACCCTTCGGAAGAAGATCTTTTCAGGAAGCAGAAAAATGTCTTCTCGTTTGCAGCTATGAATCCTAGAGACATCGAACTTAAAGAAATTGGGCGAACAGCCTGTGAAGTAACGACCGATATGGCGTCCGTCCAATACTTCGCGATAATCCGGCGAGAGCTTCTTGTCGGTCAAGCAAGCCGCACGGTCGTGCTTTAATGCTATTGCTTGATTGACGTTCACGAAGCTCCCAAGACGCGCTTTGGCCCGCTCAATCTTCGCTCTAACCGATTCAAATTCCGGCTTGAGCGGTCTTATGAACGACGCTTTATAGTTCCCAGGTAACTCGCTCTGCTTCATTCTAACGGTAGATTCGCAAATCCCATCTGCTCTGAGGCGGCTAAACTCGACTTGTCCCTTCGGAACTTCCCCAACTTTGCGCGAGTTCTTCTTGAAGACGAGAACAACTGTTTCGACAACCGCATTTTTGAAGATTGTCCCTATCGGCTGCGACACAGCTTCAATGTCTGCGTTGTTGATCAATCGCAACCTAACTTCTTCATAGTATTCTTGGCTCAAGATCGTATTTGGAACAATGTAGGAAATCCTCCCGCCTTCCTTAGTTTCCTGTCGTGCGCGTTCCAGAAAAAAAGCGAATGTATTCAAGCGACCACCGGATAACCCGTAGAATTCCTTGAGATAGACATTCGCCGTATAGTTCCGAAATGGTTCCATCGAGAGCTGGATATACGGCGGATTCCCGACAATCGCGTCAAACCCGCCTCTCTTCATCACTTCGGGGAAGCGGTCCTCGAAGTCCATCGGGTTGAGTTTCTTTTCCTCGACCGGTTCAAAGAGTTGGCCGTCGAGGATGTCCGTGCCGATGAGGGAGTTGCCGCAGACGATGTTCTTATTCAACGGCGGCAGGAGGGTTTCGTGGAATTGAAGCTGGTAGGCGCGCGCCGTGGCAGTGGTCTCCTCTTCCAGCAGTTTCAGGTAGAGCGAAAGCTGCGCGACCTCCACCGCCTGGCGGTCGATGTCCACGCCATAGATATTATTGAGCAAGATAACGCGACGCTGGCTAAGGGAGAGGTGCCACGCGCCGTCATCGCGTTGTTCGCAACCGTCTTTTTTCGCCTGGGTGGGATGGGCGTTGTACCAGTCGCGGTGGTAGCGCAGGAGCAGGTCGAACACGCCAAGGAGGAAAGAACCGCTGCCGCAGGCGATGTCGGCAAAGCGCATGCCGGCGATTTTCGCGGGGGTCTTGCCCTCGATCAGTTTCCCGACGGTGTTTTCGACGATGTAGCGAACGATGTACTCCGGCGTGTAATAGACGCCGCCGGCCTTGCGGACCTCGGGCTTTTCCTCGACTTTGGCGCGCTTGCCGGTGGTGGTGATGACCTTGCCCAGGAAGCGCTCGTAAATACTGCCAAGGATGTGGATGGGAATGGCGTTAAAATCGTACGGCGAATTGACGTGGGCGAGGCTTTCGCAGATATCACCAAAAACGTTGTCATCCACCTTGAAATCAGGTGAATCGATGATGGCATGTTTTCTGAAGACAACGCCGTTGCAGAAGCTGTCAAGTTTGCGCGAGGCGGCAATAAAATCCTGCCATACCGTGCCCTTATCACCGAATTCCGACATTAGGTGTTCCGGCTCGATCATCTTGTCTTCGAGGAATCGGATGAAGACGAGGCGGTCGATGACGCGCTGGGTGATTTCGGTGAGAATTTCGCCATCGAGTTCGGGATTTTTGTTCTTAAACGCACGGGCGAGATGATCGCGGTATTCGTCAAGCTCCAGCAGGAAAGCTTCGTCAATGCTTTGAAAGCCGCCTTTTAAGAAGGAAAGTTGCACGGCTTTCCCGCGCCGCTTGGGGAGCGTTTCGGCGTATTGTTCGAGCGAACCGGCGGCGACCGATTCATGGGAGAAGCGGTAGTAGATCTCGGCAAATCTCTCAGGGTTGGTGTAATCGCGATAGTGGCACTTCATGAGGATCTGGCCGGTGGCAGTGTCGATATCGGGCTTGTAGCGGCAATCGAGAATCTGGAACTGTTCAAAATTGGTGAGAACGGCGACGGGGGTCTGGGCGTTCCAGCCGTAACGGATGGTCTGGAAGCAGTTGTCGGGCGTGGCAATGTCGCCAAAGGGTTTTTTGGCTTCGACGAAGAAGCGCACGTCGCGGTAATTGGGCGCGAGGTAAAAGGCGTAGTCTGCCCGGCGCTGGGACCCGGCCTTGGGGCGTTCAACTTTCACTTCCTGCTGGAATGGATTCTTCTGATGGTTGTGATTGACGTCCCAGCCGAGGGCAATAAGGAACTTGTCGATGAAGTCCATGCGGACTTGGAGCTCCGGATAGGTCGAGGCGAGGTAATACGCTTCGTTGCCCTGGAAAACAGCGGCAAGTTCTTGCACAGCGGCGAAAGCATCTTCAAGACCTGTCGTTGCGGACTGGGTGGCTGGATTGGGACGAGGCTCAGAATGGCGGGGCATGGGGTGCGGCTTCCGGTGGTCGGTTGTTTTCAGAGTTGATTTCGTATTCGCTGCTGGTCACCGTCGCGCGGCCAACCATTTGCGTGAGCGGTGCATCGCTGAACCATTGCACTTCGTAGGCCGCCTGGTTGTTATCCCTCGCCGCCATTGTTCAAATCTGACAGAGAATGACAAGCGAAATCCAGTAGGCCGCAGTCGTCGACGGGCGCACTTGGCGCAGGCGACCTTCATGTCGGTCATTCATACGCCCCTTCTTTCGCGGCCGGGTTGAGCGTGGCCGCCATCGCCTGTCCGGGCGCATCTCGGCGCCGTCCGCCAACGGAACGCGCGGACCCAGGACGGCGCCTTTCATGGCGTGGCCTGTCTGTGAAGCGGGACGGCGATTCGCCGCGCCGGCTGGAAAGCCCGCGCCACTTGCAAAACCCGCGCCGCCGCTACTGGATCGGGATCGGGGTGGGGCTGGGCGTAGCGGCCTCGGCCGGGCCGGGCCGGGCGCCGGGCTCGACCTTGGCGCCGCGGAGGATGTCGAGGCTTTCCTTGGGGATCTCCCAGACCTTCTTGTTCGCGGGGTTGTTCTCTTCCTTGGCGGTCATGAGCCGTTCGTATTGGTTGCGGCGGAACTCCTTGAACTGCTTCTCCTGCTCGGCGACGAGCGCCGCTTTGTCGACCGGCTTCTTCTCCAACTCGTCGAAGTCGATGCCGCCGGCGTTCATGATGATCGTGTGCTGGCGGCAGACTTGGGCGATCACCTCTTCGCGCGCCTTTTGGTAGACGGCGTTTTCCACCTTGTCGCGCGCCGAGTTGAAGTCCAGGCCCGTGGCCTCCCGCCGCTCCACCGCCTGAAAGACCCAGAAGCCAAACTGACTGGTCAGCACCTTGCTGACCTCGCCGTCTTTCAGCCCGAAGACGTCGCGCACGATGGAGTCCTGCGTCCCGAGGCTGACGGAGCCGTCGGTCTTCTCGGTGGACACGGGGAGCGAGTTGGGCGTGACCCACTGGTAGTCGCCGCCGTACTGGCCGATTTCGGGCTGGTTGAACTGCTGCGCCACCTCAAGGAACTTGCCTTTCTTGGCGGCTTTGTCGCGCCATTCCTCCATCTTGTCCTTCAGCCGGCGCTTGTCGTCGAGCGACTCGTTGCCGGTGAGCTGCATGCGCAGGTAGTAGACATGGAGGCGCGGCGGGGTCATGAACAGGTCAGGCTCCAGGTTGTACAGGCGCTGCATGTCGCTTTCGGTAACCCATGTGGACAGGCGCGACTGGACCAGTTTCTCCGCCAGGATCGCGTCGGTCACGTAGCCCAGCAATTCCTCGTGCGAGATCCCGACGCCGCGCAGCGCCGCCAGCGCGGGCGAGACGCCCTGGCCCTGGCTCTCGCTGTCTTCGGCTTTCAGGATGTCCTGAATGCGCTCGTCGACCTCTTTGGGGGTGGCGGTGAAGCCCTCGGTCTGCGCGTGGACGGCGAGCAGCGTCAACTGGACCCATTCGGTCATGACCATCAGCTCCAAGCGCAAGCGCCAGCTTTCCTTGACCCGCTCGTCCTTGAGCGGAATCTGATCCTGCATCATATACATCAAGCGGTAGACGCGATTGTTCAGTTGCGCCACCGTCAGACAGCGGGAGTCGACGACGGCGGCGATGGGCTCGCTGGTGTTCGGGCGCACGAACGGGCGGGGAGTCGGCGCGCCGGCGGGCTGCGAGGCCGCGTCGGGGCCGACCAGCGGCGGCATGGCGGCCGCCGGCGCGGGCGTCGCGGGCGTGGGGCGCATGAGGTTCGGCGGCCGCGTTTCCTGCGGGCGAGCCGGACGGACTTGCGCGGCGGCCGAGCCGACGAGCGCGCCCAGCACCAGGAGCGCCAATCCGCGCGCCAGAAGACGATCTGCCCCGCCCTTCATTCGGCGTTTGCCCACTGTCTTAATCTCTACCCGCCTGCTTCGGGCGAAAACAAGAAGCCGCAAGGTAATGCATCATATTTGGAAAGGCGAAGGCGGGGCAAGCGGATTTCGCGGCGCGCATCTTGCCAATGCTCTGACGTCGACGGCGCCGGTGAGGGAATGCGCACCTCCTTGGACGGAGCGGCGTCCCTTCCCGCCTTCGTGCGACAAGGCGCCTCCAATTTCGATACAATGTCCAGATGCGTCTCTCGCCGCCTTTTGTCTTGCCTGCCAATGGGCGATTTCGCAACATGCGGCCATCTGTTCGCGAAAGGATGTATGGTGATGAAGTCTTCGAGGCATATCGCCTGGCCGTTCGCCTGGGCGTGGATCGCCGGCTTGAGCGCGGGGCTGGCATGGGCCGCGCAGTCGGAATCGGCCAAGCCGATGGGGCGAGGGCCGTTTGTTCCGCTCACCGAGCAGATCGCCGGCGCGCCGCTGCTCGCTGCCGACCAGAGCCTCGCCGACGCAGCCACCGACGACGACTCGGCGGCCGTCGCCGCCGGGCCTGACGGACGAATCGCGGTCGCCTGGGTGGCGTTCGACGACGCGTCGGACCGCGTCTTCTGCGCCCAGGGGAAGGCGGGCGGCGCCGAACCGAAGGCGGAATGGAGCGCGAAGGAAGAGGTCGCCGGAGCGGGCGACTACTTCCAGCCCGCCGTGGCGTTCGACGGCCAGGGCGTGTTGTGGGCGGTCTGGTCCTCCAACATCGACGGCGCTTACAAACTTTTTGCCCGGCGCAGGGCCGCCGGCGGCTGGGAAGCCCCCGTTCGGTTGACGAACAACCGCGACGGCTCGGATTTCGCCTCGTCGCTTGTCCTCGACACCAATGGCCAGTTGCATCTGGCGTGGCAGGGCGTGCGCGACGGCAACTTCGAGATTCTCCTCGCCGATCTCGGTGCGGACGGCCTCAAGAACATCCGCAACATCTCGGAACATCCCGCCAGCGACTGGGCGCCGAGCCTGGCGGCCGGGCCGAACGGGAAACTCCTGGTGGCGTGGGACTCGTATCGGAACGGCTCCTACGACGTGTATCTGAGGGAAGTCGACGGGGCCAAACTGTCGGAGCCGATCGCCATCGCCGCCACGCCCCGGCGCGAAGCCAACGCCTGCGTCGCCGTGGCGCGCGATGGAACGGGGTGGATCGCGTACGACGTCGCGGAAGAGAACTGGGGCCGCGGAATCCGGTTGCACAACGATCGTTCCGTGGAATTGCGCGCGTATCGCGACGGGCGCGTCGGAAAGCCGGCGGCCGATTTCATGGCCTCGCTCAGCCCCGCTCTGCGGAAGAAGACCGAGCGCCCGAAGATCGCGTTCGACGCGGCGGGGCGGCTCCAGCTGGCGTTCATGCACTTCGTCGTGCCGGCGGGCGAAAGCGCGCCGGTCAAACCGGCGGCGGCGAAGGCCGGCGGCAAGGGCGCCGCGAAAGCCGCGGAAAACGCTCCCGCCAAAGGAGCGGGAAAGGGCGCGGGAAAGAACGCGGCCAAAGCCGGAGGCAAGGCCGAGGATCCGGAAAAAACCAAAACGGGCAAAGGGATTTTCTACTTGTACTCCACCGCGCTCGACGCCCAGGGCTGGCAGGCGCCGCGGTGCCTGAATCCAAGCGCCGGGCGCGGCGACGATCGGGCGCGCGTGGCCGTCCTGGGCAATGGCCAGGTGTGGGCGGCGTGGGCCGCCGACGGGCGGCAGTTCCCCTACTACGAAGTGCGCATCAATAGCGACGTGTGCGCCGCGCGCATCGACCAGGCGGCCCCGGGCGAAGTGGCGTTGCCGGTCGTCGAGGAAGCCGCGCCGACCGTGGTCGCGGCCGCGCCGGACCCCGAATCCGCGCGCGAACGGAAGCCCCAGGTCGCCCTGGGCGGCGAGTCATACATGCTGCTGTTCGGCGACACGCACCGGCACACCGACATGTCGCGCTGCAATTTCGGCGGCGACAGCACGCTGGCCGACACGTACCGCTATGGCATCGACGTGGCGCAGCTGGACTTCCTGTCCATTTCCGACCACGACCAGGATCTCGCCGGCTGGCGGTTCGCGGAGCCGCATCCGATCCTGATCAACTACTGGTGGTGGCAGTCGCAGAAGATGGCCGACCTGAACACCATCCCCGGCCGGTTCCTGGGCATGTACGGCTACGAGCGCGGGCGGCCCACGGTCGCCGGGGGCGGGCACAAGAACATCATGTCGGCGATGCGCGGGGCGCCCGTGACCATGGGCCTGGAGCCTCAGGAGTGGTTCGCGGTGTTGAAGGAGAAGCAGTCGGTGGTGATCCCGCATCAGCTGGCCGACGGCAGCTCGTCGTGCGACTGGACCAAGTGGGGCGAACCATTCGAGCGCGTGGCCGAGATTTTCCAGGCGCGCGGCAGCTACGAGTACCACGACGCGCCCCGTTCGGCCAGAATTCAGAACGAGGGCTACTGCCTGTGGGACGCGCTGGAGGAGGGCGTGCGCGTGGGGATCGTCGCCAGCTCCGACCACGGATTCACTCACGGCGCCTATGCCGGGGTGTTCGCCAAGGCGTTCACGCGCGACGCCATCGTCGACGCGGTCTACGACAAGCGCACCTTCGGCTCGACGATGCCGTTCCAGTTGGCGGTCACGCTCGATGGCCGGCCGATGGGGCAAGAGATGGAATGCGCCGCGCCGCCGAAAATCCAGGTCGCGGCCTTAAGCACGTCGCCGATCGCGAAGATGGAGGTGGTGAAGAACAACGAGTTCGTCTACTCGGCGCCGGGCACGGGGGCCACGGCGGGATTCGAGTTCACCGATGCCGACTCGCAGCCCGGCAGCACTTCTTATTACTACGTGCGCGTCTCGCTGGGGGACAAGGACTTGGCGTGGTCCTCGCCGTTCTGGGTCAAGCGGAAGTGATGCGCCCACCTTCCGCAAACCTATCCCCCTATCGCCTCAACCACTTTTCAATCATCTCCGGCGGATACTTATACGCCCGGTACACAATCTTCTGCCCCTCGGCGTATTCCGCGTACGGGTTCTGGAAATCCCACACGATCTCGCCTTGCGGCGTCACCTCGAACAGCCGTCCGAAATCCGGTTGCGACCCCGAACAGATGAACGTGTTGCCGTTGGGCAAGCGCTGCGCGTTCGACAGCGCCGCGGCGAAGAACGACGTCGGCGGATCGCCCTTGTACGACCACACGATCCGCCCGCTGATCGGCTCGACCTCCCAAACCGCCGACCACTTGCGCCCGCTGCCGTTGTCGAAGCAGATCATGTGGCCGTTGGGCAGCATGATCGTCGCGTGCTGCTTGTCCATCGTCCCCGGGCCCCACGCCCAGACGATCTCGCCCGTCTCGCGCTCAATGACAATGGCCGTGTCGAGGTTGCGATGGCTGACCATCACGTTGCCCGGCTTGAACCGCCGGTCGCGCGCCGCGGGCGTCTCCGGCAGCACACACACGGTGTTCGAGTGCGTCCAGTCGGGGTTGTCGACCGGGAACTTCTGCCCGGTCAGGCGCTTCAACTCCTCGATGTGCTCTTCGCTATGCCACTCCCAAACCGTCTTCCCCGCAGGGTCGACCTCGATCAGGTACGTGCTAAGCAGCGTGCGGGCGCAAATCTCCGGCTTATCAACCTCGCGCTGGCAGACGATCATCGTGTTTCCGTTGTCGAGGCGCTGGAAGTCATGATGCACTTGCGCCTCGTGGAACCACACTTCCTTTCCATTCCAATCCAGTTCCAGCACGCCGCAGTCGCGATCGGGCGAGAATTCGGTGTCGAGCAACAGATGGCCGTTGGGAAGCAGATAGCCGAAGTGGCTGGTGAACGCCGGCCATTCGTGGACGATCTCGCCGTCGAGATTCAGCAGCAGGAACTTCTTCGAGTGGTCGGGGCTGTAGAGGACGTAGCCCGGCGCGACCTTCTCGCGGTTCATCATGCGCAGCCCGTCGCCCTTCTCGGGGCGCACGGGAAATCCCGGCCTGCCCTGAATGATATGATTCCAATACCGAATCCAGCGCGTGCCGTCTTCCTTGTAGGTGGTGGAGTGCCAGCGTTTCAGCGGTTTGGGCATAAGAGAGCCTCCTTAAGGGAATTTTCGATTTTGGATTTCTGATTTGCGATTGCTACGAAAGAGATTGACCACGGAAGACACCGAAGACACGGAAAATGACCTAATCAGAGACAGGTGCTTCCTTCGACTAAAGGGAGCGGAGGTTCCGCTTCGGGCGTCTTTCTTCCGTGTATTCCGTGTGTTCCGTGGTCAATCTCCGTCGTTTGGCTTGTCGTAGCCTTTCAGCGGGCGGACCCGGATGTTGCGATGCCGCGCGCGGTGCTCACAGCGTCCACGGGCTGCGCATGGCGCGGCCCATGTAGCGTTCGGCTTCCTCATCGTTCACGAAACGCTGGGCGGCCGGGTCCCACTTGACCTTGCGCCCCAGCCGCATGGAGATGTTGCCGAGATGGCATAGCGTGACGGAGCGGTGGCCGACCTCGGCCGGCGAGACGGTCTCGGCCCGCGAGCGCACGCACTCGATGAAGTTCTCGACGTGGTTTCGGCTTTCATAGAGATGGATCTCGTCGGGGCCAATCACCGATTTCAGCAGCGAGGCGGGCTCGGCGGTCAGCTCCGAGCGGTTGACAAAGATCCACCCCTCAGCGCCTTCGAACCGAATGCCGTTTCTCATGTGGGTGGTTGCCCAGACCCTCACGCCGTTGGCGTAGGTGTAGTCCACGTCATACTGTACGGCCGTGTTGTAGATTCCATCGGAGGGAAACAGCCCGCGGCCTTCGACTTCGACCGGCCCGGAGCGATCCATGCCGAGCGCCCACTGCACGATGTCGAGGTGATGCGCGCCCCAGTCGCACAAGCCGCCGCCGGAGTAGTCGAAGTTGCCGCGGAAGTAGCGGTGGCAGCGCTTCTCCGTGTACGGCGCCCACGGCGCGGGGCCCAGCCACATGTCGTAATCGAACCCCTCCGGCACGGGCATCTCCGGCTGCGGTCCGATCGGCTTCGTGCCGGGAAGGCCGACGGTGATGCCGCGAATCTCGCCGAGGCGGCCGTTGCGGACCAGTTCGCAGGCGAAGCGGAAGTTGCGGCTGGAGCGCTGCTGCGCGCCGGTCTGAAACACGGTTCCATGGCGCCGCGCCGCGTCGAGCAACACGAACCCCTCGGCGATGTTGTGGGTCAGCGGCTTCTGGCAATAGACGTCCTTGCCCGCACGGATCGCGGCCAGGGCGATGGGAATATGCCAATGGTCGGGGGTGGCGATGTAGACCAGGTCGATGTCGTCGCGGGCGGCGACGTCGCGGAAGTCATTATCCAAGGCGCAGCTCCGTCTGGCGTCGGCGCCATAGACGCCCGCGAGTTCCCCCAGCGCCCGCTCGCGGCGGCTGGCGTCCACGTCGCACAAGGCGACGATCCGGAGGTTCGGGTTGCGCATCGTTCCGCGCATCGCGTTGGTCCCCATCGAGCCTAGTCCGACAATCGCCATCGCGAGGCGATTGCTCGGGGCGACCGCTCCGTCGGCTCCCAAGGCCAAAGATGGAATGAGCATCGGCGCGGCGGCGGCGGCCCCGGCCGCCGCCGCGGATCGCAAAAACGTTCTGCGGCTCACGGCGGGCGCGCGCTCGGGCTGGGCGTTGTGCGTCATGAAAGGCCTCCATACTCAGATCAGAGTGTGTCTATACATGGCGACATAAGTAACGAAGGATATTTGGCGAGCGCTGAACCCGCCTTTGGATCGCAGGCCTCTGGGACCCCGAAGGGGGTCGAATGTGAATAGCCGTGGGCGCCAGCCCACGGAAGGGCGCCTAACGGGAATCCGACCCTGGAGGGGTCGAACGAGGCGCGGCGCTAACTAACCGTGCGACCCCGTCAGGGTCGCGAGAATGGGGGGCGCCGTTTCCGTGGGTTTCACCCACGGCTATTCATGTTTCTCCCCTGCGGGGAGACGACGCATCCGTGGAGCGATGTCTCTTGTCATGACGCTTTGGCGTCATAGCGGAAGGACATCCTCTGCGAGATTCGGATCTTTTTGAGCACGCTAAAGATCGCATGCGGCGCGGCAAACCTACACCAACTTCCTTCGCGTGGTCTCCTGCGCGTCCCATTTCCTCACGTATTTCTCATGGCCGGGGAAAGTGGGCGTGAAATCCCACGGCGTCGCCTTGCCCATCATGAGCGCGGCGTGCAGCCCTCGTCGCCGGCGCTGGTCGGCGACGATGCGTTCGCGCAACGCCTCGCCGTCGTAGCCGGCGAGCAGTTCCTCGCGCATCGCCTCTTCGATCCGGGCGACCTCGGGGTCGCCAATGCGGTTGCGTTGCTCGCGCGGGTCGTCTTCGAGGTTGAACAGAAGCGGAGGCTCGTTCCACACGTTGACATACTTCCACGGCCCCTTGCGAAGGAGGCGCATCGGCTGGATCGCGCCCTCGCCCGTGTATTCGCCGACGGCGCGGTCCTTCCACTCGCCCTTGCGTCCTTCCAGCAAGTGGCGGAAGCTCGCGCCTTCCACGCCCTCGAAGGCGCATTGCGCGTCGGGAACGCCGCTGAGGTCGACCAACGTCCGATAGAGATCGAGGAGCGAGACGATCTGCTTCACGATTCGACCCGCGGGAATGCCCGGGCCGCGCCAAATCAGGGGGACGCGCATGGCGTCCTCGAAGAACGTGCGCTTGAACCACATGCCGTGCTCGCCGAGCATCTCGCCGTGGTCGGTCGTCACCGCCACGATCGTGTTCCCGGCCAGACCCAGCCGCTCCAGGTCGGCGAGCAATTGCCCGACCAGCGCGTCGAAATACGAGACCATCGCATAATAGGCGCGGCGCGCTTTCCGCACGGTTTCCTCGCTCGGCGGGAAAACGTCAACCATGTGGTGAATAGATATCCAACGATTGAACGGATGCATTTGATCGAGGGGAACGGCGGGCGCGGCAGGGGCGGGGATGTCCTCGTTTCGGTAGAGGTCCCAATACTGGCGCGGGGCGTGAAACAGGTCGTGCGGGTGCGTGAACGAGGCGCACAGGAAGAACGGCCGCGGGTCTTCCCGGCGCGCCAGGTCGCGCAGCTTCTGCCGCGCCTGATAGAGGACCTCCTCGTCGTAGTCGATCTGGCAGCTGGCGTCGCACGGCCCCGACTTGTCCAGGCGCTCGACGCACGTGCCGGGATTGTGATACGCGCCGCGGTCCCAGTTGGCCGTCCAGTGGAAGCCCGAGGGGTAGATGTCGGTCGTCAGCCGCTCCTCGAACCCGTGCAGTTGGTCGGGGCCGACGAAGTGCATCTTGCCCGACAGGATCGTCTGGTAGCCGGCCAGCCGCAGTTCGTGCAGAAACGTCGGCTGCGCGGCCGGCAGTTCGTTGGCGTTGTCGTAGATGCCGATGGCGCTGGGGATGCGCCCGGCGACCATCGAGCAGCGCGACGGCCCGCAGATCGGGTTGTTGCAGTACGCCGTCTCGAACCGCGCCCCCTCGCGCGCCAGGCGGTCGAGGCGCGGCGTCCGCACGACTGGATTGCCATACGCGCCGACAGCCGAGGCGGCCAGTTGGTCGGCCATGATGAACAATATGTTGGGCGATGAGGATGGGATTAGGGTTGAGTGGTCGGGCATGGACATGGGTTGCGTTTCTCGTTTCGAGTTTCAGGTCTCACGTTGCCGGCTATCGCCGAGGGAACGGCAGCGGTCAACCAACGATGCTTGCTGACCGAACGTCCTGCAGGCGCCGGGAATGGTTGCGCGAAGCGCTTGGCGGCGACATCTTTCGCCTGCCAGTTCCCATACGCCTTTCCACCATGCGCGGCTTATTCTTGCGGTTCAAATCGAGAATCGCAAATCCCAAATCGGCAATGCCGTCGCTGTTCACTGTTTCACCCAGAACATATCGCCGGCGCTGAACGTGCCGTTTGTCGGATCGTAAGCCAGGGCGAGCAGAGTCGGCGAGGGTTGCGCGATCCGGGGATCGTACACGCGCGCCACGTTGTCGAGGGTTATGGCATAATGCACATCCGGTCCGGAGCTCCACAGGATCCAACCCAGCCCGCCAGGATCGGTCCAGTAACCGTACGTCGTCGAGACCGGAGACCAAGGATCGGCAAGCAGCGATCGCAGTGTGTCCGTCGCCATCGCGTCGCACAACCCCATGCCCGGCGCGGGTCTGAGAAACGTCGGCAGACGGGGCATCTGAACATGCGGCTGCGGTTTCTTTCCGGCGGCCGCGTTCACTGACCGATCGGCGCTCCATGGAGGATAGGCGCCGTGCTTCGCGTGATAAGCCTCCAGCGCCGCCGACAACGCGGGGATGTTGCGGCGCAGGGCCGCGTTGCGCCGCCCGCTGCTCGTCCGCTCGGGGTGGGGCATGGCCACCCAGACAAGCACAGCGATTATGACGGCGCATCCCAACGCAGCGAATCTCTGCCCGGACATGGCTGCCTCCTTTACGGCGGGACGCTGCCTGCGGCTAACCCAGAACTGGCGCGCATCTGGACATGTGCTGCATCTCTGCGGCAGTGGGCAGCGGCATGTTTCAGGAAGCGTAGAGGTTCGAATCGGCCCCGTTCCTCGGGTGGCGTTGATCCATGTTAGTGACAGCAACTCATGGCGCTCCGGGCCACCCGGAAACGAACAAAAATGGGGGTATGGAGTCCCGCCTTCAGGCGGAATCCGCAATGGCCCGCCTCGACTCGATTCCCAGCATTCCGCCTGAAGGCGGGACTCCATACCCCCATTTGGGGAGCAGTCCCCATTGGCGCGCCGTTGCTGTTTGCCGCTACGCCGCCTCGAAGCTCGCGCTTGAACAACGCGCAGGTTGGAAAGCCTGTCCCACTCACGGCGCGGCATCCCGCCCTTCCTCGTACATCCTGTACGGCGTTTCAATCATGCCGAGCGTCTCGTAGGTCTTGCGCGCGATATGGTTGTCCTTCTCCACGTAGAGGCGGAACCCGCAAACGTTCTCATCTCGCGCCAGCTCGGACTTGACGAATTCGTAGAGGCGCCGGTAGACGCCTTGGCGACGGAACTCTTTCCGCACGTAGACGCTCTGAATCCACCAATACACCCCGTTGCGCCAGTCGCTCCACTCGCGGGTGATCATTAGCGATCCGGCGATGCGCCCGTCCTTTTCGGCCACGACGTAGAATCCCGCCTCGGGATGCTGAAAAAGCGACCGAACGCCGGCCTGGACGATGGCGCGCGCGAGATCGCGGCCCTCGGTCTCGCGCGCCATGGCGAGGTTGAAGTCGGTGAGCGTCTGGGCGTCGCGCTCGTCGGCCAATCGGATGCGCATGTCCTGTTTCATAAGCGCCTTCTGGGCGGCTGCTGGGAGCGCCGACGGCCTCGTCGGCAAATACGCATCAGATTGCGATCTATCGCCGACGTGGACGTCGGCGCTCCCAGAACAGCAGACAAACTCTACGGTCATCGCAGCCCCGCCGCCTTCATCAACACATCCTGCATCCGCCTGACCGGATCGCTCATCGACCACATTCCTTGCCACGCGTAGAGGAACCGCGCCGGCGCATAGGGGCCGGACTTGTAGACGTAACTCGACAGCGCGTCGCCGTAGCGCTTTCCCGTCGGGCCGAAGACGGTGAGCCAGGCGCGGTAGTCGCAGCCCTCATCCTTCGTCGGCGCCACGCTGGGGCGGAAGCGCAGGTCGCCGCTCGTCGGATACGGCTCGTCGGCCTTGGTCGCGTTGTCGCGAACGACGATGCCCTGTTCGGGCGGCGTCTTTTCCCAGCTCATCGCCAGCGGCAGGCCGATCCGCTTGCTCCAGCTCGTTTCGCCGGTGTCCAGGTCCTTGAACAGCGGCCACGGCTGCCACGAAGCGAACACCACGACCCCGCCGTCTTTCCCGTATTGCTTGAACGCCGCCTCGACCGTCTTGCCTTCGCCATAGTCGTTCTTGAACGGCTCGCCCTCGGTGTAGACCGCGATGGGGCACTCGGCGGCCTTGAGTTTGCCCTGCGCGAACTCCTCCAGGCTGAACAGGCGCGTCGGCAAACCGGGCGCCAGAAGATCCATCCCGATGCCCTGCGGGCCGCCGAGGACGGCGACCTTGCCGCCCTTCCACGCCTTGACGAACGGCGCCCAGGCCGGATCGGGCGGCGCCGCAATGGGCTTGGCGTTGGGGTCCTTGAACTTCTTCGACCATTCGGCGGTGGCCTTGAGATACTTGTCGCCGAACTCCTTGCAGGGCTCGATGACCGATCCTTCGTGCCATTCGTTCCATGTGCAGATCAACGTCCAGTCCACGTCGCGGCCGATGCCGCCTTCCCAGCCGATGTCGTAGGTCTGGCCGTCCAGCCGCGGAATGGCCAGGCCGGGCGTGCGATTCTTGGTGTCGTCGTAGCCGGGGATGACCGTGTAGCAGGCGAGTTTGCCATGGCGGCGGGGGACGAGCTCGCTCGTCAGTTCGATGCCGGCGATGGCGCGGCGCATCTCCTCCGGCTTGTCCAGGCCGCGCAGGCGTCCGGCGGTGTTGTATTGATGCGTGCCGTCGAAGACCTTGGCGTTGGCGTCGTTGATGCCGTCGCCGACGAGAAACGGATCGACTCCCGTTTTCTCGACCACGAGTTTGCGGATCGTCGTCCAGCGCTCCGCCGGCTTGATCTCATTGACCGCGCGGACATAGATGAAGATGACCGGGCGGCCGTTGACCTTGAGCCACGCCGGATGGCTGGTGTGGGTTTGGATGACGTAGGCCAGGCGCTCGGCGGCCTTCTCATCCGTGGCGTCGGTCTTGGCGGTGGTTTCGTAGTACACGGTGACGACGCGGCCATGCGCCTGCGCCTTGTCGAGAAGGATGGGTAGCGCCTGGTCGTTCCAATCCTTGGGTCCCCACCAGGTGGTGATCGGGCCGTCGATGCCGGCCTCCTGCATCTGTTTCATGTGGAGATCGAGAACGGCGGGATCATGGCTGTCGTAGGGGCCGATGGCGGGCCAGTAGCGCCAGTTGCCGATGTCCTGCTTCGCCGTGTCGACGTTCGCGTAATGGAGCCACTTGCCGCTGAAGGCTTCGGTGGCGTACCACGTGTAGTAGAACGCCAGCACGCGCTTGGGGCCGAAATCCGCGGCGCCGGCTGACGCGCAGAAGGGGAGAAGCGAGAAAAAACTGAGCAGGGCGATCGGGCGATTCATGGCAGACCTCCGGAGGGCGAATGGTTTTGACACAATCAAACACGCGAATGCGAGCGTATTGCGGAACAAAAACTATGGCGGCGCCCGGGCCTGAAGTCAAAGGGTTCATCGTCTGCGCCCGTCTTCCCGGCGGCGCGAAGCGCTTTGGAGTGCGGCGGCTTGCCGCACTCCAAAGCGCTTCGCGCATTCTTGTGGATTCGGAGCTACACCGCTGGATGCGCTCGAAACCGGGCGGCCGCGGGAAAAAGCGTGGACTCCCTCGCCGCGCCTGCTATATATCGCGGCGCAGATGATGCGACAACGCCGCCCCGTGAACTCCGCGCGCATATTGGTCCCCGTGAAAGTTTCATGTACAAAGACCAGAGAATCATCGTGGTGATGCCCGCGTACAACGCGGCCAAGACCCTGTGCCGAACGTACGAAGAAGTCATGGCGCTGGGGATCGTCGATCGGGTGATCGTCGTGGACGACGCCAGCCACGACGAGACGGTCGCGGTGGCGCGGACCCTGCCCGGCGTCCGCGTGCACATGCACGAGGTCAACCGCGGATACGGCGGCAATCAGAAGACGTGCTACCGCCTGGCGCTGGACGAAGGCGCCGACATCATCATCATGGTGCATCCCGACTACCAGTATACCCCCAAGCTCATTCCCGCCATGGCCGCCATGATCGGCAGCGGCCTGTACTCGTTCGTCTTCGGCTCGCGCATCCTGGGCGGGGGCGCGCTGGAGGGCGGGATGCCGTGGTGGAAGTACGTCTCCAACCGGTTCCTGACCTTCGCCCTGAACGTTCTGCTGGGGTTGAAGCTGTCGGAGTTCCACAGCGGCTACCGCGCCTATTCGCGGGAACTGCTGGAGAGCCTGCCGTGGGACCAAAACTCGGACGATTTCGTTTTTGACAACCAAATCCTGGCCCAGATCGCCTGGCGAGGCGACATCGTGGCCGAAATCAGTTGTCCGACGAAGTACTTCCCCGAAGCCTCCTCGATCAACTTCCTGCGGTCCGTGAAATACGGGTTCGGCTGTTTGGGCACGGGCGTGGAGTTTCGCCTGGCTCGCCTGGGCCTGATCCGGTCGAAACGCTTCCCTCGCTCGTTGGCGTTCCGGGCGCGCCGGCACGCCGGGCAATGAGCGGCGCCCGGCGCAGGCGGCCGGACGGTCACGGCGCCTCTTCCCGGGCCGACGGCGCGCTCGACGCCGGAGGCTGGGCGCGGCTGCCGGGGGACGGGCGCGTTGGCGAGGTCGCGGGGGCCGAAGGAGGCAACAGGGCATTCTCCCACGACTGGAGGAGGGCCATGTTCCAGACGGACGGCCGGGATTCGCAGAACCTCCGAACGATGGCGAACGCCTCGGGCCTCCGTCCCTGTTTGACCAGGGGCGAAATCACAAAGTAATTCAGGTAAATCCGCTCCATGTTCTGGTCGGGACACAAGAACGTGAACCAGCCGAGACAGAACTCCTGCGCCGCCGGCAGATTAGTGGTCACAATGATCTTGGCGCGCACCATGCGATGCGTGCTCATGCCGATGGAGTAAGCCGCGAGGAGTCCGAACAGCGCCAGAAGGCCATGGCGATTAAAGCGGTCCGACTGGCCGCCGACCCAGGTCAGAAACGGGCCGAAGCCGAACGCCATCAGCGAGGCGACCGGGAAGAAGTAGCGGCAGTCCATCGTCGCCCCGCCGACGATGGTCACATGATGGGCGATGACAAACGTGTAGACCGCCGCCGCCGCCAGCACGGCCCACGCCATGGCGAAGCCGCGCCGCGCCGCCCAGACCAGGCCGGCCGGCCCGAACACGAACACCGGCGCGTAGATCAGGATGCCCGTTTGCCGCGACGTCAGAATGAAATGCATGCCGTCGACGAACCGGCCGGCGAAGATCGTCCCCAGGCTCTTATTGTGCGCCATTCCGGGGTTGAAGGAGTGCGTGGAGCGCAAGGCCGAGCCGAAGCACGCGTACTGATACGACGCCAAGAAAACCGCCGGGACGGCGGCGCCCAGGGCGATCAACGCCACCGCGCCCCCATCGCGGCGGCGCAGGAGCCGTCCCGCCCAGACGGCGAAGAACATCGCCGAGAAAATGGCGTTCTGGTACTCGATCATCACCGCGTAGCCCATCAACAAGCCGATGGCGGGGTAAGCCAGCCAACGCCGCTTCTGGGGCGCGGGGCCCAGGAGCAAACACGCCCCCAGCAGCGTGGTGGTCACGCTGGGCGTATGCGAAAACAGGAGCGTCGAATAGCGGTAGGCCAATCCCGCGAACGCGAAGACCGCCGCGCCGGCCAACGCCGCCCACGTTCCGGCCCGCAGACGGCGCGCGCCCCAGTAGACCAGCCCCACGTTGGCCACGGCGAAGGCGCCGACCGTCAGCGCCACCAGCATGCGCAAGGCCATTTCCACGTCGGTCCGGCCGAACGCTCGCGCCCCCCAGTAGCCCAGGGCGTACAGCGGCGCCAGCAGCAACGCCATGCCCGGCGGACGGTCCGAGTAGATGCCGCCCCGGGGCGATCGGGCGTAATCCATGCGGTGGGTGTACAGGTCGGAATCGGGCCCCAGCCGGAACGATCCCCGTTCGCCGATGGCCCGAACCAGCGCGAACTGGCTGCCGTCGTTGCTGCACCACAGCCCGTCGTAGTTGACCAGATAGGCGAACGCCACACCCGCCAGGACCGCGGCCAGATACAGGCGGCGGCGCGAGCGATCCGGCTCCGAGCCCTGGGTCCCTTCGTTCATGGATCAACCTGGACGCTTCGGTAAAATGCGTCTCTTGGAGCGCGCCGTCGCCGCTTCGCTCTGCCGGCGCGCTCCAAAACAACCGGCGGCCCCTGGGGAAAACTCTCGTACGCAGGATTGCGGGAACGCAAGCGAAAAGAAAAGGGAGCGGATAAGGACATCCGCTCCCTCGAAGCGTATCGCCGGAACCGCGCGATTCGGCTTATTCGAATTCCTGCCACGTGCGCGCGCCGCTGACGACCGCGCGGAGGAACAGGTTCTCCATGTTCGCGAAGTCCACGTCCGGCTTCCCGGTGGCGCTGATGGTTCCCGCCGCCAGAGTGCCGACCGTGGCCACGTTGTCCAGACCCGTCGGATCGTAGATCAGCGTGTCGTCTCCCACGTTGCCGTCCAGGTACAGGTTCGTGGCCAGGGTCGACCCGCCCCCCAGCGTGACCTGGAACAGGTCGTTCAACGTGGTGCCGATCACGTCGTCGACCCCTTCGCCGGTGATCTTGTTGCCGGCGGTGTCGCTGATCGCGAGGCTGCCGACCTTGACCACGACCGCGGCGGTGACGCTGGACAGGTTGACCGTGTCCACCCCGCCCGCGTCGGAAATCACATCGATCCCGGCCAGGCCGTCGTATTGATCGTCGCCCGCGCCGCCGGCCAGGTTGTCGTCCTGGTTGCCGCCGAAGAGAGTGTCGGCGCCGTCGTTCCCCTCAATCGTGTCGTTCTGAGCGTTGCCGTTCAGCTGGTCGGCCAACGGCGAGCCCACGATCGAGTCGTTGCCGTTGTTGCCGCTGACGGTGGGGGCGGCCAGCGGGTTCGTCACGTTGCCGATGTCCAGGATGTCGTTCCCGGCGCCGCTGACCAGCTGGACATTCTCGAACCCATCCAGGCCGTAGGACACCGTGTCCGTGCCAAAGATGAACTGCATCGCGTCGCCCACGCCGCCGGCCAGGGTGACCCGCACGTCCGCCGGCACGGTGCTGTACTGGGCGTCAGCCACCACAGAGTCAGTGTCGATGTTGATGTTCCAGTACAGCAGGTCGGTCCCTCCGCCGCCCACCAGCGAGTCGGCGCCGAAGTTGATGGCGATCGTGTCGTCGTTCGGCCCGCCGATCAGCGTGTCGTCGCCGCCGGCGGCGCCGCTCAGCGACACCCGGCCGGTGAAGGCGCTGGCGTCGATGGCGTCGTTGACCGAGTTGGCCGGGTAGAAGAAGAAATGGCCGCCGCCGGTCAGGTTGGCCTGCTCGAAGTTCGCCAACGCGTTGCCCTCGATCAGGGTGTCGCGGACGAGGCTCAAGGTGGCGTCGGTGAGCGTGACCGCCGCGCCGAGGGTGTCGGCGTCCGCGCCGAACCCGCGGACCAGCACGTCGGTGTCGGGGCCGCCATCCAGCGATCCGTTGCCCGCGGCGGGGTTGAGGGTGTCGTTGCCTTCGTTGCCCTGAAGCGTGTCATTTTCGCCGCTGCCGTTCAGGTTGTCGTCGCCGGCTTGGCCCACCAGCGAGTCGTCGCCCGCGCCGCCGGTGATGGTGTCGTTTCCGCCGCCGCCGAGCAGCGTATCCGGGCCGTTCTGCCCATTTAGAACGTCGGCGTTCGCGGAGCCGACGATCGAGTCGGCACCGTCGTTCCCTGCGACCGTGACGACGCTGGCCAGCGCCACCTGCGTGATGTCAATGGTATCGCCCGTGGGAAGGGCCGCGACCGAGTCCGGATAAGCGGTGCCCTGGATGGACAGGCGGCTGAAATTCGACAGGCTCTTGTGCCACGTGCCCGACACGGGCACAGTGGTCGCCGTGTCGCTGCCCTGAATCGTCGCCTCGAACTGCACGTTCACCGAGTCGTTGGCGCCGCCCGTCATCGTCGGGTAAATGGCGACGCGGCCCGGGAACCCGCCTTGTTGGAGGTTCACGAACACCAGATCATCGCCGCCGCCGCCGATGGCCGTCTCGTCGCCGTAGGTGAGGCGGATGGTGTCGCCCAGGGTGCTGCCGATTATCAGCGACGTGCCCGTGCCGTTGCCGGCGTCCAGAGTCAATCCCGTCGTCGGGTCGCTCCACCCGCTGGCATCCATCGAGTTGGCGACCGAGTCGTCGGCGTTGGGCGCGGGGGTGGGATTGTTGGTGATGTCGCCCCCGCCGGTCAGATAGCCGATCTCGCAGTTGTAGAACTGTTGCACGTAGGTGGTCGGCGACGAGCCGGACGATTTCAACGACACGGTGGCGCCCGTGCCGTAGGCGCCCGCGATCGCATACTCGTAGCCGAACGCGTCCCACTCGCCGGTGGCGGTCCGGTTGAACCGGTCGATCCCCGCCTCGCCGTCGGCGAGGAGATTGTGGTCGCCCTGGAGCGTGTCATCCCCGTCCCCGCCCATGGCGAGTTCCGGGGTGACGAAGGTGATGTTGTCGCCTGCGCTCGTGTTAATCGCATCGTTTCCCGCGCCGCCATAGATCGAGTCGATGCCGGCCGCGCCGACCAGGTTGTCGTTGCCGTCGTCGCCGTAAATCACATCGTTGCCGCCCTGGCCTAGCCCCCGATCGCTGCCGTCGCCGGCCACGACCAAGTCGTTTCCGCCGCCGGCGGCGAGCGAGTCGGCGAAGCCGCTGCCGATGAGGGTCGAGTTGCCGCTTCCGTCAGCCATCAAACAGCTGAAGATCGTCGCCTGGTTCGTGCTCCCGGGGCCGTTGAAGGTCATGGCGAACCCGTTGGCCGAAGTGACCGCCGACAAGTCATACGTGCGATTTCCCGCCTGGACGGCGCCGGCGATCTGGCCGGTCGTGTTGACGACGATGCGCTTGACCTGGGCGGGGGTCACGGACACAATGCTTCCGCCCCCGGGAACCGAGCTATCCCGGATGTCGATATTAGCCGCCCCGTTCAGGACCACCACGTTGCCGCCGCTGACGCCGACACTGACATCGGTGTCGCCGCTGGAGCTAATCGCGACCCCCAGGTGCCCGGCGAGAGCCTGGGCGTTCTGCGTCCCGGTAGCGTCAAACCACGCGGTGATCGCGGGATAGACTTTCGGCGCCAACGCCCAGCCGCTCATCAGGAACACCGAGGCCACCGCCGCCAGGCGCCGCTTCGACTCGCGGCTCAGGCGCTCGCAGGCGACCTCTTCCGCCCGGTCGTCGCCGACCAGGGTCTTCTGGAACCAATCGACCGAGCGCTCGGACAGCACCCGCAGGGCCGCCGGCGCGTCGAACAGCCGCGTGGCGCCCGGGACCACCACCATCTCGGAGTGCGCCAGCCGCCGGCGCGCCCAGCGCGCCTGCCGCAGCGCCCGGCGATCCGCCCCGCCGACGATCAGCAGCGTGTGGGCATCGACCTCGCCCAAGCGATCGGCCGCCGCTTCCAGTTGCGGCGCGCAAGCCACGACGGAGGAAATGCCGCTGCCTTTTTCCGACGCGGCCCACAGCGCCGCCGAGGCGCCTTCGCCCGCGCCGACCACGCCCAGCAGGCCGCCGGCTTCGGAATGGAGCCCTTCCGTGCCCGCCAACAAACGCTCACTCATGGCCTCGGCGCCGAGCCTGTCGAGGCGCGCTGATTCGGCCGGGGTGAGCAGTTCCATGGACAGCGTGGCCAAGCCCGCCGCGTTCAGCTGATGAGCCACCGAGGCCAACGCCGATCCATGCAGGCTGGCGCCGCCTTCGTGCGCGAAGACGACCCAGCCCGAGGGCGCCTGGGGAAGACCGACGGTGGCGCGCACCTTGGCGCCGCCGGCCTTCAATTCCAGTTCCCTAATACGAATCTCAACAGACTCTTTCCACATGCAGCTGCCCTCCCTTGTCAGGGAAAGTCAATCATCCGCAAAGCGGATGAGCGCCTGCAATCGCCCACAAGGCATCCCGGCGCCTAGGCGCCCGCAAACAACAAAACCTGCGTCCCCAACGTGGTGAAAAATGCAAGAAGACCAACTCCGATTCTCCAGAGTGCCAAAAGTGGCCAGATTCATCAAGACTTTTTCGTTGCCCGTTTTCTCTTTTTCTCCTTGGAGAAAGAGGCAGGGCGCACATCCGAGTTCTATCAGGCCGCTTCGGCGCCCGACGGCAAGGCCATTGCGTTCGAAGTCTCCACCGCGGCCCCAAGGCCGACTGACGCCGGCGGGAAGCGGCTATTTCGTGTCCGCGCGCAGCACGGGGCCTTTGTTGGTCGTAATGAGAAAACCATAGCTGATCGTTCCATTGGACGGATCATAAAGCCAGTCCGGCCGATCCCCAATGAGCACGCCGATCGGCGCGGCATTGGTTCCCGTATCGGGGTTCCTCATGGTCTTCATAGGGCCCAGACTGTGAATCTCCCACGCATATCCACGCGTCCAGGCCTGAAACCCCCAGTCATTTTTCCCCCGGGGCAGAATCTGACCGCCCTCGACCTTCATGTTGTCGCATGTCCGATAGCCGAAGGTCTTTCGCCCCTGAAACGCGGCTCCGCCCGCATCCGTATAGCCCTTGATGGCGAACACGTCATCGGGCAGCGACGTGATATAGGCCACCGGAGTGGTCAACGGGCGAAGGGTTACATCGGCGCTGGGCACGCCGGCCCAGGAGCCCGAACGTTCGTAATACTCCTGCGGGCACAGCGGGGTGCGGTTGTAGTCGACGGTGTAGGCCATCAGGGCCGTGGCCTCCGACCTCATGTCGGCGCGCGTGCGGGACACTTTGCTTCGGACCTGCGCCTCCAGGAAATTGGGCACGGCGATGGCGGCCAGAATGGCAATGATGGCCACGACGATAAGCAGTTCAATCAGTGTGAAGGCGTGGCGGCGCAACATCGGTGTCATCGGACTCCCTCCTTGCCCCGGCAGGGCGGCGCTTCCGCGGGGGCCATTGGAACAGGCGAAGGTCTGTTTTTCGCAGACAAAACGACTTGCACTCTCCCGAGCTCCCGAATTGCGAGATGCATCCTTAACGGCATCTACAAAAAAGGGCTGCGCACAAGTCCGAATCAGAACTCAATTCTGAGGCTAAAACACATGCATCGCATATGTCAATGGAATATGAATGAGATGAACCAGGATTTTTTCTTGCTTCTGAAACTCCCAGATGCTTAAACTCACGCGGTGGCAGAGTTTAACCGTCTCGAGCCGCCCGTGTTTCTGTCCAGCGGCGGGTGGCTCGAAGAAGAATGGATGCCCGCAGGTGGCCGATCTCGTGGATGTTCCGGATTCGCTCGTTTCCGTCTTGGATCGCGCGCGCCGGGAGTTCTTGAAGGATCTGAAAGGCGGGGTCTACGTGTCGGGGAGCGTGCTGCCGCCTCAACGGGCGTTGGCCGCGCGGTACAGCGTTTCGGTCGCGGCGATTCACCGGATGCTGGTGGAGATGAACGCCGGCGGCCTGGTTCGCACAGTCCACGGCAAAGGCAGCTACATTCTGGCGACGCCCGAGGAACTGGATCCGGCACGCGAGCGCAAACTCCTCAAGGCCACGCTGATCCTGCCGACCGAAGCCCACTTCGGCAGCGAGGCGGTCGCCGAACACGAGAGATTCGCCCGCGAGATCGATCATGAGTTCCTGCTCGGCCGCCCCGACTATCGCATCCGCTACCGTCCGTTGCGCACGCCTTTGAAAGGCCCCCTTCTTGGCGATCACGAGATCATCGCTATCACCAAGGGTTATTCACTCATTCAGTTCCAACATCCTTCGGCGCCGACGCTGGCCAAGGAAGGAGCTCTGGAGGACCTGTCCGAGCGCGCCCGGGCCGCGGAGATCGAGCGGCGTTACGAGAAGAGGGTGTGGAACGCGTGTTGGAGCGGACGGCGTCTCGCGGGACTGCCTGTCCGGCTGATCAACCCCGTCGTGGTTTTCTACAATCGCGAAATGGTCGCGCGCTACGCGCCGGGGGTCGACATGTCGGCGTTGAGTTGGGACGAGTTTGTTCCGATCGCCGACGCCGTGGCGCGAGGGGCGCGCCTCGATGCCCCGGTGGCCATCAGCCACGAGCTGATACCCGCGCGCTGGATCCTGACTCTCCTGGCGCAGGTCAACGGCTACACTCAAGGGGCCGACGGCAGGGCCTCGGCCGTGCGTTTCGATCCCGACGCATTCGTCGAGGCTTTCGGAAAAGTGCGCGAGGCCTTTCTCCGATTCCGCATGGCCGACGCCCCCGACCTGTGGTCCAACCGGCAGCAGGTGGACAGCTTGGTCGCGGGACGCAATGCGTTCTTCGTCGCCGATACGCTCTATACTCCGGTCGATCCTGATCGGATCGGCGTCATGCCTCTCCCCGTGCTGGCGGGCGGCGTCCCCCGCCAGCTGGTTGTGCTGACCATGGCGGGCATCCGAAGGAGCAATTCCCGGGCGGTGCGCGATGCCGCATGGGAATACCTGCTGTTTCACGCGCGTCCCGAATACGCGGCGCGCGCTTGCCAGCGGGGCGTGGAACGGGCAAACCGGCTCGTCTATCGATCCGATTGTCTAGCCGGATGGGATCTGCGGAGAAGTCAACCGGCGAACGATTCGCGGGAGCAGTTCCTGTGCAGCGACGCGCCGCTGGAAGACTGTTTGCTCGAACCCGTCTCGCCTTCGTTCACCAAAGGCGTTTTATCGCGGCTCTTCCTGCTCGAAGCGCTCTTCTCCCGCACCACGGATTGGCGCAAGCGCGTCCTGGACCTTGTTGAAGGCGCCAATCGCCGGGATGGGGAGCGGGAAATGCAGTGATATGCATTGCCGGATTATGAACGGGAAGGAAACTCGGAATGAACCCCGTCACATTCGACTCCAGCTGTTATCGCATCGACGGCCGTTCGATCCATCTGCATTCCGGCGAGTTTCATTACTTTCGCGTTCCCAAGGCCGATTGGCGCCGGCGCATGGAGTTGTTCAAGGAGGCCGGCGGAAACTGCCTGGCCACGTATATCCCCTGGCTCATCCATGAGCCCGACGAAGGCCGTTTCGTGTTTGGCGGAGAGGACGGGATCACGGACCTGGAGGGCTTCCTGCGGCTGGCCGCCGAGGTTGGTCTGTATGTGATCGCCAAGCCGGGGCCGCACCAGTATTCCGAATTGCGTTACGGGGGCCTGGCCTCGTGGCTGATTCCCAATCATCCGGGCCTGCGCGCGAAGACCCTGGATGGCAAGGATTTGGGGCGCGGTTCCGTCTCTTACGTTCACCCCCTGTTCCTCGAGAAAGCCCGCAACTGGTTCGCGAAGGTCTGTCCCCTCATTGCGCGCCACCAGGTCGAGCGCGGCGGCGCGGTGGCCTTTCTACAATTAGACAATGAACTGACCGGCATTCACTTCTGGAATGGCGGGCCCGACTACAATGCCGAGGCCATGGGCTTTGGACGCAAAGACGGGCGCTTCGCGCGGTTTCTTGAGCGGCGCTATGGCGACGTGCGCCAATTGAACGAATCGTGGGGAACCGACTTCGAGGAGCTCGCGGACGCGCGGCCCGTCGCGATCGAACCGACGCGCGACTTGCGGCGGCTGCGCGCCATGAAGGACTACATCGAGTTCTACCTGGATACGATCTCCGAATATGTCTCCACGCTGGCGTCCTGGGCGAGGGAGTTCGGCATCACGGTTCCCTTGATGCATAACTCGGCCAACCAGCCGATGAATCCGTTGTTCCTCGAAACGGTCGAGGCGATGAGAGGCAAAGGAGAAACGTTTCTCCTGGGGGCGGATCATTACTATCATGGGCGGGGACAATTCCCCGTGCCCAAGTATGCTGTCAGCTGTTTTTGCTCACTCGAAATGCTCCGCTTGATGGGATGTCCGCCCACGGTGATGGAGCTTCCGAGCGGCGCCTGGCAGGATTGGCCGCCGCCCGGCGCCGAAGCCCATCGAGCCGCCTATCTTCTGAATCTCGCCTATGGGATGAAGGGCAGCAACTACTATATCTTCACTGGAGGCCCCAATCCGCCCGACGCCGGATCGACCGACGAGATCTATGACTATAACGCGCCTATCGGGGCCCAAAACCAGATCCGACCGCTGTATTACATACAGAAAGAGTTCGGTAAGTTGCTTGCCGACGCGCCTTGGCTCGCCGACGCGGAGCGGGAATGCGATTGCCGGTTCGCCCTGGATTGGGACATGACGCGCGCCGAATACTATTGGAAGGACGCCGGCGCCGCCGAGTTCTCTCCCCTGCGCGCCTGGGAGTTGCTGCGCCACGGCGGCTTGCTCTCCGCGTTTTGCGCCAGCCTGTCGCCCGCCTTCTGCGACTTGGGCCGCGACGATTGGACTTCCGACCTGTCAACGCCCGTGCTCGTGGTCGCGTCCTCCTGCATGAGCCGCGACAAGCAGGAGCGTGTGATCCGATTCCTGAACGCCGGCGGAAAGGCGCTGATTCTCCCCGTCCTGCCGACTCTGGACGAAAACCTGCGGCCATGCGACGCGCTGTTGCGATTCCTGGGTTCGCCTCGCTTTCGTCAGGATGCCGCGCAGCCGTTCGGCCGTCTGGCGATGGCGGACGTGATCCTCAACTGCAAAGGCGACGCGCTCTTCTTCAGCGAGAACCTTCCTCCACGGGCGCAGGTCGTCGGGCGCGACACGGTGAGCGACCGCACGGCGGCCTGGCGCCTTGACTTCGAGGGGGGCGGCGCGGCGCTCGTCCTGGGGCTGAACTGGAGCCATCACAAACACGAGCATTGGCGACTGCTCCTGCAGGCGCTCACGAGCCTTGGCCTGAGGCGGAAGATCGTCTGCTCAAACCCCAACGTCTGGACGTCGCTTCGGACCGCCGACGGACGCTCCATGTTGTTCCTCATCAACCTGTTCACCTCGCCGCTGGACGCCGACGTGACGGTTCATCCGCGTTTTCTGACCCATCCGGTCACCGCCGGCCATCACCGCCTGGAGCCGTTGACGATCGAGGCGGTTCCATTCGCGTCGGTGGATGGCCCGGCGCCTCCGGAATCCGACGCAGTCAAGAGGGTGTCCGGACCCGCGCAAGGGAGGCCCGCCATCATTGAGGTCGACCTGGGCCGGCGCGAACCACTTCAACTGCGCTTTGGCTACAACAACAACGTCTTCGGGTTGCCCATGCGCTTCAACGATCCTCGATTCGTCGAGGCGATTCGTGACTCCGGCGCCTCGCTGATGCGTTTCCCGGGCGGGACCATCGCAAATTTCTATGATTGGCGGCGCGACGACTTTCTTTCGGATACGCTCAAGACCCTGGATCCGGCGTTGGAGGTCCGCCGCGAGAATTACGCCACGGAGGAGGAATACCGCGTTTGGGTCGACCGGCTCCGGGAATATGTAACAAGGTATATTACGCAGATTGAACACACGCGCGCCGTGCGAGGCCGCTATGGATATGATGATTTTCGGCAACTGGCCGACCAGGCCGGCGCCGAGATCGTCTATGTCGCCAATGTCAATATCGCCCCCGACCGCCGCGATCCGGCCGCGTATGTCGCCGAATGGATGGAGAACCTGAAGCGCCAAGGGATCGCGGTCGGATACCTGGAACTCGGCAACGAAATCACCGAGGGCGTCCAGGGCCTTCTCAACAACCTGATCGACCCGCGCCAATACCTGGCGGTCTGCGAGCGCGCGGCCCGGCGCATCAAACGGGTGTTTCCCGACATCAAGATTGGCATTGTGGCGGAAGGCCTGGGCAATCGCACCACGCAGGATGGCGCGTCGAAGCGCGACCGGGCCAACCACGACTTGATGCGCGTTCATGCGACGAACGACTTTTTCGACGCCATCATCTCGCATTCCTACCTCGGGCTTCGCGAGCATGTGGATTACGGCCTAACCGAAAAGGCGGCCAAACTGTTCGCCTACGCGGAGACGTGCCCGCGCGACTCGTGGACGTATTGGAAGGAACGATTTCCCGGCAAAGAAATCTGGATGACGGAGATCGGTTACTTCTCGAACAAGTCGGACCGCCAGGAGTTCGTGGCCGCGCTTTTCAACGCCCTCTATGAAAATGACTATCTCTTGCACTGGCTCGACTGCGACGACGTGGTGAAAATGTATCTCAAGCATGTCGCCTATGCGCCCACGCATGGAGGCAAGTCCGTGCTGTTCGGGGGCGAGGGCGAGGCGGGCCCGCTCTTCCGGCACGCGCACTATCATGGGTTTGCCCTGGTCGGCGGCGCGCTCAAGGCCGCCTCGCACAAACTGGGCGTCCGTGTTTATGATGACGATCACATTGACGCCGAGATCTCCATGTACGTCGGCGAAAAGGACGACCGGGGACTGACCAGCCCGGGGCGCGGGGAGACGCGGAACCGGCAGGTTTCCGTGGACAGGCCGACGGCCCGCGCGCTCTTGTCACGCGACGGCGCCGCGGTATTGGTTCCATTCGTGAACAAGGGCGCGGCGCCGAAAGATGTTCGCATCGTTATGCCCGATGCGTTTCCGAGCGATCGGACCGTCGAGGTGCAATCCGTATCGGGCGATTTGACGGACAAGAACACGGCCGAGCATCCGCAGCGAGTCGCGCCCTCGAGTTTCCAAGCCCCGGCCGGCGGGTTGATCGCGTTGCCGGGATATTCCACCGGCGTGATTCGCGTCCCACTGATTCGATTTACGCAGGAGAAAGCGCCATGAACGCCCTGCCCCCATGGATTCATCTCATCGCGGTCGCCGGCCTTTGCGTCGCGCCTATTTTCGCAGCGGAGGAGAATGCCGTCATGGGACCCATTCAGCCATCGGCCTCGCAAGTCAAACGATGCGATCTGCTTGAACTGACCTTTGACGTTCCGGGCGACTACGACAACCCATTCGATCCCGCGCAGATCGCCGTGGATGGGCATTTCACCTGCCCCTCGGGAAACGAGACCGTCGTCCCCGGCTTCTTCTACCAGGACTACGATCGCAGCGTTGACGGCCTGGTGGAAACGCTCACTCCCCACGGCAAGCCGGTCTGGAAGATCCGGTTTGCCCCGGTGGAGGAAGGCAAGTATGTCTATCATATTGTGGTGAAAGACAGTTCGGGCGCGAGGACTTCGCCCGAAGGCTCGTTTGAATGCCTTCCGTCCGACAGCCACGGGTATCTTCGAGTCAGCAAGGCCGATCCGCACTACTTCGAATTCGACGATGGCGCGCCCTACCTGGCCATCGGGCAGAACGTCTGCTGGTATCGCAACGGCCACGGCACTCCCGATTACGACCGGTGGTTTGGCCGCATGGCCGAGAACGGCGAGAACTACGCCCGCCTCTGGATGTCGCAAATGTCCTTCGGAATTGAAACCGAACAACTCGGCCGCTATCAGCAGGATCACGCCTGGCAGTTGGACTATGTCCTGCGCCTCGCGGAGCAGAAGGGCCTATATATCAAGTTATGTTTCTCGGCCTGGAGGAATTTCAAGAAGGGCAAGGTGATGTACGACAAGGCGCAAGGCGGCCCTTGCGATTCGCCAGCCGACTTCATCAAGGACGAAGTCCCGAGGCAGATGTTCAAGAACCGGCTACGCTATATCGTCGCGCGCTGGGGCTACAGCCCTCACATCATGGGCTGGGAACTGTGGAATGAGTACAACACCCTCGCCGGCTACAAGGAGAATCATCAGGCCTATGTGGACTGGAGCGCGGAGATGGCGCGCTATCTCAAGTCCATCGATCCGTGGAAACACATGACAGTCCAAAGCCTTGGCTCGTGCAACTTCGACGACGCCTTGTGGCATCTGCCGGAAATGGATTGGACGCAGATGCACGGTTACTATTACTTCAACGAAGCCATGAAGCGCGACGCCAAGGACATGGCTTACTTCGTGCCGCTGTGGCTGAGCAAGATTCGCGCGTTCGGCAAGCCCGCGCTGTTCGCCGAATTCGGCATCAGCCGCGAAGCGTCCGACGCGAAGGAATTGGCGCTGAAGGACCGGGAAGGGGCGGTGTTGCACGACGGGATCTGGTCGTCCGTCCTGGCTGGCGGCGCGGGAACGGCGATGTTGTGGTGGTGGGACAGCGAAGTCGACCCGCTCGACTTGTACTGGCAGTTCAAGCCCCTGGCCCAGTTCGCGGCCGATGTTCCCTGGACCACGCAGGGGTTCATGCCCGACATCCCGGCGACATCGGAGGGGTTGCGATGCTACGCTCTGGAGGGAACGGACCTGCGGTTGCTTTGGGTGCAGAACACAAGGCACACTTGGTGGAATGTCGTTCATGGCGAGACCATCGAACCGGTCAAGGGCGGCCAACTAACTCTCGACCGCATGGGCCAGGACAACACGGCTTGGACCATCCAGTGGTGGGACACATACAAGGGAGGCGTGGTCAAAACCGAGGAAGTCCGCCCGACGAAAGGTCAGGTCGTCTTGACCGTGCCGGATTTGGAAAAGGATATCGCCGCCAAGGCGATCAAGGTGAAGAAGAGCGAATAGCGTCCTATTGCATGAATTCTGTACATGCGATTGACGGAAGACCGCCTGGGTGGCCGGCGCCACCCGCGCACGATCATTGCCCCAGTGGCAACCCATCCGAAAGGAATGTCCGCATGAAGATTCGACACAATATCCAGAACAGCCTCGCCCCCTTTGGCATGGGGGTCATACTATTCGCCTCAAGCGCTTTCGGCGCGGCGGTCAAGCCCGTGGGAGGGCGCGTGACGAACGACGGCGGCAAGCCCCTGGAGGGCGTAACCGTCACGCTCCTGTCGTCGGACGACTCGGCGGGGCAGACGCCCCTGCAATCCGCGAAGACCGATGCGGAGGGTCACTATCGCTTCGATGGGGCGGAACTAAACGGCGCATACCGCGTTCAGGCCGCCAAAGAAGGGTTCCTCGGAAAAAGAGCGGCGA
>JAPLSS010000346.1 GCA_026398515.1 Candidatus Sumerlaeota bacterium
CCCAGGAGCCGCTTCACGTGATCGCCGGTGATGTCGCCGCTGCCGGCGAAAAGGGCAAGATTGGCGACGACACTTTGCAGATGGTCGAGATTGCCGGGCCAATACGCTCCGGCGAGCAGGTTCATGGCCGCCGGCTGCAGCGTCGCGAGCGCGCGCGCGGGCACGTTTTGCGCAGTGCGTTCCTGCGTGACGACCTCGTGCCAGAAGCGCTCGATCAGCGCCGGGATGTCGTCGCGCCGCGCGCGCAGCGGCGGGAGCAGCACGGCGCCGACGGAAAGCGCCGCGAGCAGGGCCGCGTCGAACTTGCCCTCCGCCGCCATGTTCCCCAACGGCTCCGTGCTGGTGCACACGAGCGTCACATTCGCCTTGTCGAGCTTGGGCAGCAAGAACGCGAGCCCGCGCTGCTCGCTCTTCGCATATTGGCCGATCTCGGCGCAATGCAGCGTGCCGTCGCGGGCCTCTTCGAGCAGCGCGAGCGGGTTCGCGGCGAGACGCGCCCCGCCGGGGAGCGCGACCCGCGGCGTGTCGGCCGCATGCACCGCGCGTGCCGCCACCTCATGTCCGGCGCCGGGCTCGCCGAGGATCAGCAGCGGCTTGCGGGCGGCGAGCAGCTGTTCCATCTGGCGCTCGACCTCGCGCATGGCCGTGCTCGTGCCGATGGCGGCCAGCGACACGCGGCGCGGCTCGCGCGCCAGCGCGACCTTGAGCGCGCGCGCCACCGTGCCCAGCAGTTTCTGCAGGCCGATCGGCTTTTCCAGGAAGTCGAACGCGCCGATCTTGGTCGCCTCGACGGCGGTTTCGATCGTGCCGTGCGCGGTCATCAGCACCACCGGCAAATCGGGATCGGCCGCGCGCGCGTCGCGCAACAGCGCCAGGCCGTCGGCGCCGGGCAGCTTGAGGTCCGTAAGGAGCACGTCGGGCTGCGTTTCGCCGAGTTTGTCCAGCGCGGCCTCGGCCGATTCCGCCAGTTCCACGCGATAGCCCTCGCGTTCCAGGACGACGCCGAGGACTTTGCGGATGTTGAGTTCGTCGTCCACGACTAAGATGGTTTCCGGCACTCGGGCTGCTCCTTTGGGCGATGCTTTATGGGATTTGGCGTCTTGTTTCGCAATCCTTTGGCGATGCGACGCCGGGGACGCCGACCTCGCCTTTCTCTGACGGACGGCCAAAGGCTGGCGTCGTTGCCGCCGGCGCCGACGCCAGGGACGGACCGGAGCCTTGACTTCATCTCGGCCCCACTGCTTTGAGAATGGTAGTTCCGCCGCGCAGTTTTTCAACCGGAAACGAGACGTCAGGGACACAACATGGCAGCAATTCAAAGCCCGGGAAGCAAGGCGCGCCGCGCCGTGCCGCGGCGGCGTCTTGTCGGCCGTGGCGGCGGCGTCTCTGGTTCGCGACCGCCTGCAAATCGCATGCACGGCGAGGTTTGGCGCCAACAGGATTTCGCGCTTGCCGGGACCCGCGGAATCCTTCGCCCCGATTTTCAACTTGTTTTTCCCCGGCTTGTTCGCCTAGAGTATAGTTTGGTTGTTCGTGCGGGTCCATCTCACAGACAAGCGCACGCCCATGGAACAGCAATGGATTGGAGAGCGCTCGCGGTCCGGCGCCCGCTCCTGCGGGACGCCGTGCCTTGCGGCGGTCACGTCCAACGGCCATCTGCTTCGATTCCTGCAGACCCTTGCCCACAGCGAAGGCTGGCGGTTCCGCGCGCACTTGAACAGCTGCCGGGTCGCGGAAGCTCTGCCGACGGAGCCGCTCGATCTGCTGGCGATCGACGTTTTTCTGGACGATCAGAGCGGGTTTGATTTGCGCAGCGAGTTGCGGCGAGATTCCGCCGCGCAACTGGCGCCGATTTTCCTCATTGCCCCGGGGTGCGCGTCGGGCGAGGAACTGGCCCGCCGCCTTGAGGTCTCCACCGCGCGTTTCCAGGCCGTGGCCGTCGACGAGGAGGCGCTGGCGGGGGAGATGCGCCGGGCGCTGAGCCGCACGGAGGATTCGGAAGCCGCCCGTGTCCGCCTGCGCTATGCGACGTTTCTCCAGGCGACCGGCGAGGCTTGTCATTCCGCAAACCAGCCGCTGACTTCGCTGATCTGCAACCTGGAGCTGCTCCTGCGCGGCGATTTCGACGAAGCGACGCGCGCCCGCCTGAAGAACAGCCACGACGGCGCCGTTCAACTCATGTCCACCATCCGCCAGTTGCAGCGCGCCAAGTGGGACGAAGAGAAAGAGTGCTTCGTCCCGGTCTATCTCCTCCCGCGTCGAACGGACTTCTAGCGCGCAGTCGGGAAAGCCCGCGCCACAAATTCGCCGTCGGACCGATTTGTCTTGCTCGATCTCGCGGATCGGGATTATGATCCGCGCCACGTGAAAGGAATGGCGACGCGAGGCAAAACGCGACGGCACGCGGCGCCCCGTTCTTTGACTCGATGCGAAGTGGACAGCCAGCCCCTGCCACGTTGGTTCGTGGGTGACGGGTTTGAACCAACATTAACATTAGGGAGCTCAATATGTCCGCGTGGATTGCGCGCCCGGCTTCTTCGGAGGCCCGGGATACATGAAGCGCGGATGAGGGCGCCCACCGTGAACCGGATTGGTTCACGCCGTCACTAAAGCGAACGGCGGCGCGGGGGCTGTTCTTTTCTTCGGACTCGTCAAACGCGCCGAACGTCGCGGATGCGCACGCCAGAGCAGGAATCCGTGCAGACTATGAAAGCGCTTCCCGGAAGCGCCGACGGCCGCGTCGGCAGTTGAATCCCCATTCGATGCGTCGCATGGCGGACGAGGCTGTCCGCCCTCGCCAGAGCCGCCTTCTTCCGAACGTTATTCCGCCGCGGTCTTCTTCCACACATTGACGCGCGCCTGGCGGCGCTGATCGCCGGTGGGTTTGACCGCTTGGACATCCAGGATCTGTTCGCCGTCGGGGAGCGAGAAGCGGACCGAGAACGAGCCGTCGGGCCGCAGGCGCACGGGTTCGCCGCAGATGGTCAGCTGGGCGTCCGGTTCGGTTTCGCCGCTCAAGATCAATTCGGTCCGCACGACCAAACGGAACGGCGCTTCGGTCGGCGCGGGCGCGGCTTCGGGTTGAGGCGCGCGCAGCGACACCGCTTCGCTCGACGGGGCGAACTGCTCGCTGGCGCCCGCGAGAAACTGCGGCTTCACGCGCAGGCCGAGCATGGGGCCGAGCCCTTCGGAGCTGGCGACGTCGTGGATCGACAAGCCGCCGGACGATCGGAAGACCTCCTGAAACCGCTCCTCGTCGGCCGACATCCACTCGCTGTCCGTGCGGTCCGAGACGCTGTCGCGCGGCGTGGCCACGCGGTTCGAGCGGGCGATGACCAGGAAACGCCCGGCTTCGTCGAACACGCCCAGGTCGACCAGCCACGAGCGGGCCGGCGCGGCCACGTGCAGGTACCAGCTGGCCGCGAACGGAGTCACGGGCACGAAGTACGATTTGGTGGCTCCCCGGGCGTCCGGGTCCCCGTGGGTGACGTCGTGGACGCGCAACGCGATCTTGGGCGCCTGTCCGCCGTCGATGCCGAAGCGCCGGCGATCCTCGTCGCTGACTTCCCAGTAGGCGAAAATCCATTCCGGGTCTCGGACGAGGAGCGTCAGCCGCGTTCGGCCATACGCCTGCGCCAGCGGACGCGGGTCCGCGTAGATGTCGCCGAACGGCGCGGCCGGGCTGGGCGCCGCGCCCGGGGCCATCGGCGAACTGGGCAGCGACCCCAGGGGCGTGGTTGCCCGTCGCGCCTCGTCCGCGGACTTGGTTAGCGCCCCGAAATCCGCAACACACTTCTCATCAT
>JAPLSS010000811.1 GCA_026398515.1 Candidatus Sumerlaeota bacterium
CCATCGCGTCGGCAAACTCCGCCACCACGTCTCTCACGTCCCTCTGATAGCTGGGCGGCAGGGAATCCCACAACGCCGCAGGGCGGTTCTCCGCCACGGCGTGGACCATTTGCACGAACGCCTTGTCCGGCGAGGAGGCGGCGCCGGAATGGCTCCGCCACCACCAGAAGCCGGCGATCACGACGACGATTGCGACGGCAGCGGGGATGGCCAACGACCGGCGTCCCGTCTCCGGCGCCGCGGGCGAAGGATGCCGCGGCGCAGGCGCTGGAAAACGCAGGAAGCTGAGTTCAGGGACCGCGTTCGGCGCCGACCAGGCAGGCATGCCTTGTTTCCATACCAGCACGCTGGAGTTGATCCGCCCCGTCTGGGCCATGGCCGCCACTTCCTCGCGGGTGAAGGGACCGTACCGCTGGCCGCCCATGGCCGCGAACCACTCCTTCGGCGAGGCCGGGAGCGGCCCTCCGGCCCGCGGGTCCTTGCGTCCTTCCGCGGAGTTGCCGGGCTCGCCCATTGCGGTCCTCCTTCGGGGTCAGAATGACTTTTCTCTTGTCATGGCATCGTGTTTTCCCGAGGCGCTACTGATTGACCAGATAGATGTCTCCCACGGATGCCGCGCCATTCGTCGGGTCGTACGTAAAGGCCCGCCCCGCGGCGTTCGTCCCGGCGATCAATGTGGTCGAAGGCTGGCTGATGTGCGGGACATACAATTGGGCGATGTTGTCCATGTTCAAGTCGTACGTCCCGTCGGGGCCGGGGCTCCACAGAATCCATCCTATGTGTTTGGCGTCGGTGTAATAGCCAAACGTGGCGCTGCCGGCTGGGGAAAAGGGATCCGGCACGAAACCGGTGACGTAGGCCATGGGAGCCGTGAGCGTCATCATCCGCGCGCCCGGACGGCAAAGGGCGAACGTGGGCACGTTTCGCAGCTCCTTGGCCTGTCCGGCCTTATCGCCAAAGGCCTTCAGCGCCGGGTCGCTCGTGCAAGCCGGATAGTCGTTATTGTCCACGTAGTAGGATTCCAACGCCGTGGCCATCGATCGCATGTCCGACTTGGCCCGCGCCACGTCAGCCCGGTTCTGGGCATCGAAGAGGGAGCTGAACAGCCCGCCTTCGCCCGGGCTCCATGGGGCGCCCTCGACCTCGGAGCGGATCCCGTCGAACACATTCTCGAGCGGACTCTCCTGGATAAACGCGGAGAGTTGTTTTTCGTCCGTTAGAGATTCCATCGCCGCGATGCTCCCCTCGAGCATCGCGAAATTCACCAGGATCTCGCTCTTGTGTCGAACCATGTCTTTCGGCATCGCGGCGATCCCCTTGTAGGCCTGTGCGACCGCCAGCGTCCACCCCTCGGCCATCTCCTTGGGAATCCAGCGCTCTTCCACGCGGACGAAATCCATCTCCCGGGGGCGATACCCCGTGAACGAGAATTCAATGCGCGCGCTGTCTCCCTGGCGGGAAACCGTTCGGGCCTCGGCGCTCCGACACATTGCGCGGAACGCCTCGTAATCCTTCGGGTCGAATTCCGTATCCGCGGCGGCAATCCGGGCCATCATCCGCGCGCCCTCGATGTCCAGAAAGCCGCGGATATCGATGCTCTTAAGCCGGTCCAGGCTGGCCAGGTCGCTCTTCAACAGAATCTCGCCGACGTCGGCCGTGGCGCCACAGGCAGCCAGGATCATCTTCTCATCGACCTTCGGGTTCTCCTTCTTGGCCGCCTGCGCCAACAACGTTTTCCGGGCCTTCAGCAAACCGGTCCCCTTGCGGACGACGGAAACGCCTTTGTCCCAAATGTCCTTGTCCATCGTGCCGGCGAAAGCGCTCACGAGGCCGGCCACATCCTTCTGGTAACTGGGCGGCAGGGAATCCCACAACGCCACAGGGCGGTTCTCCGCCACGGCACGGACCATTTGCACGAACGCCTTGTCCGGCGTCGAAGAGGCGCCGCCGGCATGGTTGCGCCACCACCAGAAACCGGCAATGGCGGCAATGGCCACAGCCGCGACGACCAGGGGATGGAGCCGGCGGGGAGGCTCCGGCGCGGGTCCGCCGGAAAACAGGAGAGCCATCTCCGGAATCGTGTTCAACGCGGCCCAGTTGTCCATGCCCTGCCGCCACGCCAGCGTGACCGGGCTGATCTGGCCCGCCCGCGCCATCGAGGCCAACTCGCCGTACGTGAAAGGGCCCGCTTGCCGGCCGCCCACGGCGACGAACCAATGCCGGGCCTGGGACGGGGGAGCCGAAACCGGCGGCGGCGGGGGGCCGGGATTCGGCGTCCGGCGGGCGGGGGATGGATCGACGGGCTGACTCATTTCAGTCCTCTTTTCTGGCGCCTTGAAAACAAACACGCCGCCAGCCAATTGGGATGCTTCAGAGGCCGCTGCAGGGGGCGGGGCAAACGGGGGAATCACATCGTGAAGTCAAACGCCTTGTGAGCCATGGAACTGAACATCATTTTGCCCACCTCCCACGTCGCCCACAGATTGAGCACGATGATCAGCGGGGTGAAGAACGACGACCAGGAGTCGGAGATCTGGTAGATCTTGGTCAGACCCGAATAGAGGATCAGCACCACGTAGCAGATGGCGAACACCTGGATTGCCGCCGCCAGCGGCATGGAACTCCCGGCCAGAAGCGAGAACACCAGCGTGGCGAAGCCCAGCGGCGCCATGCACGCACCGGAAGTGAACAGCGCCGCATGATAGGTCTCCGGCGCGTGCATGAGCTTGCCGGCGCCGAGCAACAACAGCGCAATGCCCACGAAAGGCACAACGCTCGTCGTCGCGATCCGAATCCACACGCCGAACTTCGACACGTTCATCGCGCCCATCATCGCCCCGAGGCTGTCGTTCAAGATCAGCCCCGCGGTGATGAGCAACAGATAGGCGATCAGATAGACAATGCTGGTCGACAGCGACGCCGCCGGCGAGAGGCTCCGATACGCCACAGGCAGCCCGGCTACCGGCTTGGCCATGAACACGCGGAAAGCGGCGAAGGCGTCGCGCGTGGCCTGCTTGCCCACTTCGGCCCCGTGCTTCAGCGTCCGTTCGAAGGCCTCGCGCTGCTCGGGAGTCAGGCTCGGAATGCGCGAGCCACCCAGTTCCGCCACCGTGTTCATCGGCGCCCAGCTGGCCATGCTCTGCTTCCAGACCATGGCGTTGGGAGCAATCTGGCCCGTCTGGGCCATCGCCGCCAATTCTTCGCGGGTGTAAGGGCCCGACTGCTGGCCGTTCATGTGCACGAACCACTCCTTGGGCGATTGGGGCGGCGCGGGCGCCGGCGGACTGGGCGGACTGGGCGGACCGGGCGCGGGCGCCTCCGGGGGATTCGTCGGCCGTGAATGGGCGTGATGCGGTTTGTCGGTCATGTGACGCCTCCTGAATGAGTTGGCCGCTTGGGGCGGGACGGCCCCGCCGCGTCACGCGCACGGAAACCGCCGCGCCTGCAATCGGCGCAAAATGGGACATCTGCGATCGGAACAGCCAAGGCACAGCGCCGGGGAAAAGCGGTTTGCTCCTTTCCCCGCGACGCTATCTGACAGCGAACGAATTCGTGTTATCAAGGAAATTCTGCGGAGATTCTACGGTCCATTGGGCGCGCGCGGTTGGGGCGTTTCCCCCGCGCTCGGC
>JAPLSS010000329.1 GCA_026398515.1 Candidatus Sumerlaeota bacterium
CTGCTCTTCCTCGTTCTTGTAGCAGGCGGCGCCTTCCGCGGCCCCTTCCGCCCATCCTCCCGATCCGGAGACCGAGGTCTCCAGAAAGAACGCGTCGAACGGCATGGCGAACGCCTGGCGGAAGTAGGGCGTCTTGGCCACGTCAATCAGCCGTGTGGCGCCGGTGAATTCCGGCCAGCTCGAGTGGAATCGGTAACCATTTTGGATTCGGTTGGAGAACCAGAGTTTAGCCACCTTGAAGCCAAAGCCTTGCAGTTGCCTGAGGCCCCCAATCAGGAACGGCTCGTCCGTCATGCAATACTTGCCGGCGAAATGCGTCGCGCCGAGATGCGACCCGAGGTCGGCGGGAATCGCCGCGCCCCGCATCGGGCGGACGGCGTCGACGCGCCGGATAATCTCCTCAGGTGGCGTCAGCATGATGGCGGGCTCCCTGGAAGACGATGCGTTCGACGTTGCGGCCTCGCGCGGGCCCTTCGGCGCCACCGCGCCGAACGCTTGGGTGGAGAGGGCCAACAGACATAGGCCCCAGGCAAATCTCCGCGGACTTCGTGTCATGAGCGGCTCTCTTGGAGGAGATTCGCGCGGCGCCATCCGTGTTCCGTCTCCTCTTCCTGACGCAGGCGCGGAAATTCAACCTCGTTCCGTGGTGGCAAACGCCAATGGGAATCTCCTGGACGGAACGGACGAGGTGGACGGGATGGACAGGGACGAGAACATGCGTCGCCCAGCGGAATCTGTCTGGAGGCAGCGTCGGCGGGTCTTCGGTGTTTTCCGTGTCTTCCGTGGTCCTACTTCTTCGCCTTCGGAATCAGATTCCGCCGCATCAACTCCTCGGCGATCTGCACGGCGTTCAGCGCCGCGCCCTTGCGCAGGTTGTCGCTGACGACCCAGCAGTTGAACGCGTTCTCGGCCGAAGGATCGGCACGCAGGCGCCCGACGAACGTTTCGTCGCGCCCATCGCAGTCCAGCGCCGTCGGGTAGACCGACTTCTTCGGGTCGTCCATCACCTTGACGCCCGGCGCCTTTTCCAGCAGCGCGCGGATATCGGCCACCGTCGCCGGCTTGCGCGTCTGGAAGTTGACCGATTCGCTGTGGCCGCGGAACACCGGGACGCGCACCGTCGTAGCGCTGACCATGATTGTCTGGTCGCCGAGGATCTTGCGCGTCTCGTTGACCATCTTCATCTCTTCCTTGGTGTAGCCGTTGTCTTCGAACGCGTCGATGTGCGGCAAGCAGTTGTACGCGATCTGATACGGAAACGAGTTGCACTGGACCGGCTGTCCGAGCCGCAACGCCTCGACCTGGTCCTTCAACTCCTGGACGGCCAGCGCCCCCTTGCCCGAGACGGCCTGATACGTCGAGACGACGATGCGCTGAATGCCGAACGCGCGGTGAATCGGCGCCAGCGCCACGACCATCTGGATCGTCGAGCAGTTCGGATTCGAGATCAGCCCCTTGTGCCAGTCCAGATCGTGCGGGTTGACCTCCGGCACGACTAGCGGCACATCCTTGTCCATGCGGAAGGCGCTCGTGTTGTCGACGACCACCGCGCCGGCCTTGACCGCCGACGGGGCGAACTCCTTGGACACGCTCCCGCCGGCCGAGGCCAGCACCACTTCCACGTCGCCAAAGGAATCGTGGGTCAACTCTTCGACCACGACCTCGCCGCCGCGGAACGGCAACTTCTTCCCCGCCGAGCGCTTCGAGGCCAGCGCCTTGACGCTGCTCGTGGGGAAGCTGCGCTGCTCCAGCGTGAGGAGCATCTCGCGCCCGACGGCGCCCGTGGCGCCCATGACCGCCACTCTCAGACCCATGATTCCATTCTCCTTGACACAAATGCGCGCGGGGCGGATGGACCAAATGCCCAAATCTCCCCGCGTCTTGGTCCTGCTTACGCAATCAACGTTTTCGATGGTTTGGGTTGGGAGTCAAGAGGCAAATCGCGAAACGGGATTGGCATCAAACCTATCATCCTCCGCGCCGGTCTTGTGCGCAACAAGGCTGGCCGGATTCTCAGACTCCGGCCTAAATCCCAGTTTGCCGCCATAAGCACATTCGGGCTACTCCAGCGGGGAAGGAACGGCGTTTGCTTACCTGGGGAAGGCCGCTGCTTTGCATGAAACGGCAAAAGGAGGCAACCCCATGTCAGACAAGAAGCCGGTATTCTGCGTGATAGGGGCCGGCAATGGCGGGATGGCGATGGCCGGACACTTGGGCCTCATGGGCTTTGGGGCCCGGCTTTACAATCGCAGTCCCGAACGGCTCCTCCCCATTCAGGCGCGAGGCGGAATCGAACTCGAAGGCGAGGTGGTCGAAGGATTCGGCCAAGTGGCGCTGGCCACCACCGATGCGAAAGAGGCGGTCGCCGGGGCGGACGTCGTCATGGTCGTCACTCCCGCGTCGGCCCACGAGGATATCGCTGGAGTCTGCGCTCCCCACCTGCGCGCCGGACAGATTGTGGTGCTCAATCCCGGGCGCACCTTTGGGGCATTGGCTTTCAGGAAAACGTTGACCGAGAAGGGCTGCGCGGCCGATGTCCTGATCGCGGAGACGCAGACGTTCCTGTACGCGTGCCGCATCACCGGGCCGGCGCAGGCGCGCATTTTTCAGGTGAAAAACGCGGTGCCCCTGGCCACGATTCGAGCGTTCCGTATTCCGGAGTGCCTGGCGGTCGTCCGACAGGCGTTTCCGCAGTTCGTTCCCGGCGACGACGTCTTCAAAACGAGTTTCGGCAACATCGCCGTAGTGTTCCATCCGGCTATCATGCTGATGAACGCCGGCTGGGTCGAGGACGCGGCCGACTTCGAGTTCTACCATGAGGGCGTGACGCCCGCCGTTGGGCACGTCCTGGAGAAATTGGACGCCGAGCGCGTAGCGGTGGCCGGCGCCTTGGGTTTTCAAGCCACGACCGCCAAGGAGTGGCTGTATTACGCCTACGATGCGGTGGGAAAGAACTTGCGCTCCGCCATCCGCGCAAACCTGGGCTATCGCGGCATCCTGGCGCCGCATCAGATGGACATGCGCTATGTCACCGAAGACGTGCCGTTCAGCCTGGTTCCCATGAGTTCCGTGGCCCGGAAGTTCGATGTCAAGGTTCCCCTGATGGACACGTTCATCGACCTGGCGTCGGCGGTCATGGATTGCGATTACCGGAAAGAGGGACGCACCGTCGAGAAGGTGGGCATCGCCGACCTGACGTTGCAGCAAATTCGTTTGTTAGCCATTGGGGAACAGCCATGACCGAAAAGAGCCGGACCGTCCTGGGCGCCGCCATCGGCCAGTGCGTGCACGTGGCGGGCCTCGACCACTTTCTGCGCCTCTGCGAGACGCAAGGGTGGCGGGCCGTCATGCTGGGTCCGGCGGTTTCCATTGATCGCCTGCTGGAGGCCGTGGCGCGAGAGAAGCCCGACCTGGTCGCGGTATCGTACCGGCTGACGTCGGAGGACGCCGCGCCTCTGTTGCGCGAATTGCGCCGCAAAGCGCGCGCTCTGCCGCCGCCCCGTCCCCGCTGGGTGTTCGGAGGCACGCCGCCGGTCGCCAAGGTGGCGCGCGAATGCGGGTTGTTCGCGTGTGCATTCGATGGAACTGAGCCAGCGGGAACCGTGGAAGCCTGGGTTCAGGGACAATCTCCGTCTTCGCGGGCGGCGGCGCTTCCGGATGACTTGGTTTCCCACATTGAGGCGAAGAAGCCGTTTCCCCTGATCCGCCACCATTATGGCGAGCCGGACTTGAAGACGACGGTCGACGGCGCGCGCCTCA
>JAPLSS010000915.1 GCA_026398515.1 Candidatus Sumerlaeota bacterium
GGAAGTCCGAAACGAAAATGGCAAGCGCGTCACGCTGTTTCACACCCTGCACGGAACGCTCAAGCGCGTGGATCGCCATGATCCGGGATCGGCCTCAACCCATCCCGTCGAGTTCCCGGTCAACTCGCTGGCGGAACTGAAAATCCTCACCGAGTTCTACGCCGACGCGACGGCGGAGCTGGACAAAAATGCCGTGTCCAAGGCGGCGGAGGACGCCAGGCGCCTCGGCGAGCGCGGCCCATGGACCACCTCCGCCGGCACGTCGGCGCTGATGGACTTCGTGCAGCACTTGGCCGGCATCGAGAACGCGCACTACCTGCTGGCGGATCATCCGGAGGAGGTCGCCGCCCTGTTCGCGGAGATGCACCGTTTGAACCGGCGCAAGGTCGAAATTCTGTGCGCCCATTCGCCGGCGGATCTGATCTACATGGTGGAGAACACCTCGACCACGCTCATCTCGCCGGCCCAGTACAAGACGCTTTGCTATCCCCACATTCGCGAATACGCGCAACTCGCGGACGACGCCGGACGAGCCTTGGCGCTGCACATGTGCGGCAAGCTGAAACTCCTTCTCCCGGATTTGGCCGACGTGCCCGCGCGCGTGTTCGAGGCGTTTACCACGCCGCCCGTCGGCGACACCACCTTTGGCGACGGACGCGCGGGCTGCCCGAACAAGTGTCTGGTCGGGGGAACGGATGCGACGCTGTGGTTGAAATCGCCGCATCAGATCATCGCGCAACTCGAGGCGCATCTCGCCGCGCTGCCGCACCACCGCGGGCTGGTCGTGAGTTCGGCGGGCGTCATGCCCCCCGCCGCCAGCCCCGAGAAGATCAAGACGGTGTTTGACTGGGTCAAGGGATACAAGGTTCGAGCGTAGTGAGAGCGCAAGGGAGAGTATGGAGTCCCGCCTTTAGGCGGAATGTTCGACATTCTGTGGAGGGTTGGAAAGGGACATTCCGCCTAAAGGCGGGACTCCATACTCCGATCATTCAGAAGCGGCCCGGCGAAGCGCGGCGAACCGCTGTTCGACGCCGGCGAGGACCTGTTTCAACTCCGCGGAGTCGCCGAAGCGCTTGCTGGAAATGCCCAGCGCGTCGGCGTGCATGTACACCGCGCCCAGCCCCGACGCAAACGGCCAGGCTTGCTTGTCAAAGAACGCCTGGACATCCGCGGCCGGGTCCGGGCAATCGTCGGACGGCCGCTCGGTCATGATCGCCGTCACGGCGCGGCCGCCGTACTGCTTCAGCAGTTCCCCGCGCGACCCGCCGGAGCCGGTGACGCCCAACTGCAGGCGCTTGCCGTACGTCGCTACGGCCTCGTCGAGAATCGCCTGGCCGGCGTCGGCCTTGCCGTCGGCGACGTTGAGGGTCCCCATGTTCATGGCCAAGGCCATGTGGGGGAAGGCTTCGGCGAAGACCTGGAGCGTGGCGCGATAGGACCATTCCATGTTCTTGGCAATCTGGGCGTCGCTGTAGCCGGTGGCCTTGTAGGCGTCGAGCAAGGGGCGAGTCATGTCCATCTCCCCCGTGTTGCTGACCGACGCCACCGAGACCAGAGCGATTAACGGATGCGGATCGGGAGACGAGGGCGAGTCCAAACGGCTTCCCGCCTCCTTGATCAGCGTCAGCCACCGGCAGAGATACTGCGGGTCCCAGCGGACGATGTTCTCTTTCGCGTCCTGCCCTGTGTCTTGCGCTTCCTTGTTTGGTTTTCGGGGACGCTTGATGACCTCGACGCCTTCCAGATACCAGGCGTCTTGTTCCTGCTTTTCGATATGGCGGGCGCCCGTCAGAGCCAGCCGGATGAACTTGCTCCGCCCGGCGATGGCCTTTTCCAGGTCGGCCAGCGGCCCCTCCACGACGCTCCAGTCGGTCTTGTCCGGCCCGTCCGGCTGAAGCTCGTCCCAGGTCGCGAACACGCGAATGACGCGGATGTACGGAGCATCGAGAGCTTTGGCGCGGGTCGCCGGGTCGAGATCATCCCACGGCTCTGAGAGTTGCAGGCCGAAACTCTGGGGGGTGAATCGGTAGACCGCGGTCGGCCTTTTGGGCGTGCGGAACTGGACGGCGGGCGAGACGGTTTCCGCGCCGTCCTCATCTTTGTTCCACACTCTGACGTGGTAAAACGTATCCGGCTTCAGATCGGCCAGACAGAGGTTGTGGTTGCGGCTCGGCATCTTCGTGTAATGATCCGGCGACATGGACTCCAGGGGAAAGAGCTGGCCTTGCTTCCGATCGGATTCCAAGGCCTTCTCGCCATACTCTACACAGGCGAATGCGGGCCTTTCGGTCTTCCAGTGGATGGCGGCCACCTGGCTCGCCAAAGGCGTGACGACCGGAGAGGCGCCAGGCGATAGCGACGGGAGGACGGCCCATGCCCCCGTCACGATGAAGACGGCTCGGAGAACGGCTCTCTCTGACATCGTAAATCCTCCATTCAGCCGACTCGGGCGCGCATCGGTGGGGACTGTCACCTTTCGCGGCCGAATTCGTCCGCCACAACGGAAAGAGTGTCGCCCGCGAAAGGTGGCTGTCCCTTGACGACTCCCCAAACGCGAAGAATCAACAGACAATGAAAAACACACTCCAGCAGATTCGGGCTTTGGGGCGCCTATAGGGACAGTCACCTGTTCTCGGCAAGCTTCGTTCGAAAAGGCCAGGCAGAGGCCGCGAGAACAGGTGACAGTCCCTCCGCCGCGCGCTTCTCCGTGGCATCTTGAATGCTCCTCTGCGACCCAAAGATCGCACAACGAGCTTCGATTCGGCCTTGATTTTTCCCGTACGAGACGCCAACAGTCAACGCAAAAGCCCGAAAGCAAACGACTGACGGGGAACAATGCTTAGTCAAGGAGACCTTTTCCGTATGGCTTCATCTTTCTTTAACAGACTCCTGCCGGCGCCGAAGAACGGCGGATTTCGCATGAAGGATTATTGGGTCTGGTGCGGCTCGGTCATTCGGGGCGAGGATGGCGCCTATCACATGTTCGCCTCGCGTTGGCCGAAGGCGCTTTCGTTTTCCCCGCACTGGCTGACCAACTCCGAGGTCGTGCGCGCGGTGTCCAAGACGCCCGAAGGCCCGTATGAGTTTCAGGAAGTCGTGCTGCCGACGCGCGGCCCTGAGTGTTGGGACGGACGCATGACGCACAATCCTACAATTCATAAATCCGCCGATATGTATCTCTTGTATTACACTGGAACCACGTACACAGGGCCAACTCCGACGCCGGAGCATTCGCTTCACCAGATGCCCGACATGCGTTTAGAGGCGCGCGCCAATCAGCGCGTCGGCCTGGCCACTTCGAAATCCGTCTTCGGCCCCTGGACGCGGCGCGACTCGCCCATCTTGCCCCCCGCCCCGGGCCAGTGGGACGGGATGATGACCACCAATCCCGCGCCGTGCGTGTTGGAGAGTGGATCGATACTGTTAGTCTACAAGGCGGTGGGATCGCAAACCGATCTGCTGCGGCTGGGAGTAGCGAAAGCGCGGCATTATGAAGGGCCGTACGTGCGCCTCACCGATCGCCCGATCTTCAACTTCGACGCCACCGGCGATCACGTGGAAGACGCTTATGTGTGGCGGTCCGGCGCCGGATTCGAACTCCTCATGAAAGACATGAAAGGCGGCATTTGCGGCGAGAAAGGCGCGGGCATTCATGCCACGTCCAGCGATGGGATTCATTGGACGATCTCCGACCCGCCTCTCGCCTACTCCCGCACGATTCGCTGGGACGATGGCACGGCGTCGACGCATGGAAACTTGGAGCGCCCGCAGGTGTTGATTCAAGGCGGCAAGCCGACTCACCTCTTCTGCGCGACCTGCGTGAACATCGAGGGGACGGGCCGCGCCGTTGACACGTGGAATATGGTGTTTCCGCTGAGATCGTAGCGTCTCACAAAGACGACGGCGCTACGGGCTCGTGCGGACGCAGCCAGGAGCAATCGCGCGAAGCGCTTTGGTTCTGTCTATGCATAGCTCCCCCATTACGGGGCGCCACGATTGACGACGAAGACCGCCTAAAGGCGGGACTCCATACTCAGGGGCGGGACACGAGATGAAGATCCAACGCATCGAAACTTTCACCCATTCCCAGGCCGCCATCGTGAAGGTGACCACCGACGACGGCGCGGAAGGCATTGGTCAGACCTCGCCATTTATGGCGGAGATCACCACCGTCGTGCTGCACCGGCAGGTGGCGCCGGTCTACCTCGGCCAGAACCCGCTTGATGTCGAAGGTCTGGTGGACCGCTGCCGCGACCGGTTGCACAAGTTCCCCGGCACGTACATCTGCCGCGCGATGGCGGGGATCGACACCGCCCTGTGGGACCTGCGCGGCAAACTCGAAGGCAAAAGCGTCTGCGAATTGCTCGGCGGAAAGCCGCGTCCCTTTCCCGTCTATGGATCGAGCATGCGCCGCGACATCCAGCCCGAGGCCGAAGCGGAACGCCTGGTTCGCCTGATCGACTCGCACGGCTATCGCGCGTTCAAGATCCGCGTCGGCAAGGTCTGCGGCAACGATGAGGACCAATGGCCGGGGCGCACGGAAGCGCTCGTGCCGACGGTGCGCAAGGCCATTGGCGATGAGACGGTTTTGCTCGTCGACGCCAACAGTTGTTACACGCCGAAGCGCGCCATCGAAGTCGGCCGCATCCTGGAGGACAACAATGTCGGCCACTTTGAAGAGCCGTGCCCGTATTGGGAGATCGAATGGACGGCCGAGGTGGCGCGGACGCTGTCGGTCCCGGTGGCCGGCGGCGAGCAGGATTGCTGGCTGCCGACGTGGCGGCGCATCTTGGAATTGCGCGCCGTCGATATCGCGCAGCCCGATGTGTGTTACCTGGGCGGCCTGACGCGAACGCTGCGCGTGGCGAAGATGGCGCGGGAGGCGGGCATCCCCGTTGTGCCGCATTCGTCGAACCGGTCGATGGTCACGGTTTTCACCCTTCACATGATGGGCGCGATCCCCAACGCCGGCCCGCACGTCGAGTTTTCGATCGAGGCCCCGGGATGGATCGACGGCCTGTTCGCCGAGCCGCTGGAGGCGCGCGACGGGAAAGTGCAAATCCCCGAAGGGCCAGGCTGGGGCGTGACGATCAACCCGAAATGGCTGGAGCAAACCGAGCGCAAGGCGAGCGAACTCTAATCGACGCTTCCAGTGGCGTGGGCTGCCACCCCGCGCCTCTACGCCCTCGGAACAACACACCACGCGCAGGCTGGCAGCCCACGCCACTTAACTGCATCCCGCACACGATGCCGTCCTGTGCCACATAGACCGCTCCGATTATGGCGCCTCACAACCCCATATCCTCTTTTCTCGACGGTCTGGCGCTTCCTTTGCGCGCGGCGGGTTTCTTGCTTGCGCGGCCACGGCTATGGCTGCTCGTGCTGGCGCCGCTCGTAATGAACTGTCTGCTGTTCGCCGGCTTGTTGTACTGGGGATTCACGACGCTTGCGGAAATGCTCCGAACGTGGACCGGCGCCTCGGCGGGGTGGCATTGGGCCGCGCTGGCGCTCCTGGCCAAGGCGCTGTTCTGGATCGTCGTGCTCGCCGTCGTGTATTTCCTGTTCACTCCCATGGCGCTGTTGATCGCCGCGCCGTTCAACGACTATCTGGCGGAATCCACGGAACGCGCCTGCGGAATCGGCCTGGCGGATCGCGGGCGGCCGCTATGGAAAGCGTTGGCGAGCGAGGCGGCGCACGCGCTGGTCGCCGAAGCCGTGCGAATCGCCTTCTGCGGGTCCGTATTCGTATTCCTATTGGTCCTGAACCTGATTCCCGTCTGGGGGTCCATGTTGTATCTCGTCCTCGGGTTCTACTGGGCCATGCGATGCGCGGCGTTCGAGTTCATCAGTTACGCCGCCGACCGGCGCCGCATTCCGTTCCGGGAGAAGTGGGGCCTCCTTCGGCGGCACGCGCCTTCGTCTTACGGATTCGGCGCGGCGACGGTCTTCCTGCTCTCGATTCCGTTCGTCAACGCGCTGGCCGTTCCCGTCTGCGCGGTGGCGGGAACGTTTTTGTTTGCGAAAATGCAGCGCGAAAGCGTTCAATCCTGAGTGGCGCAGGCTTTCCAGCCTGTGAATCTCGGGATAACGTCGCACGCCCTGGATCACAGGCAGGAGAGCCCGCGCCACGAACCGCGTCTTCTCGACAGCAGAGAGGAGAAATCGATGCCGCGTCCATCGAGTCTTTGCGCCGCGCTGCTGGCCGCGTGTCTCAGCGCCCCATGCGTCATGAAAGGAAACGCCGCCGACATGTCCCAGGAAATAGACATCCCGTTTCAGAAGTTCGTCTTGGACAACGGACTGACCCTCATCGTCCACGAAGACCACAAAGCGCCGATCGTCGCTGTCAACATCTGGTATCACGTCGGCTCGAAGAACGAAACCCCCGGCAAGACGGGCTTCGCGCACCTGTTCGAGCACCTGATGTTCAACGGCAGCGAGCACTATGACGACGATTACTTCAAGCCGTTCGAACGCGTCGGCGCCACCGACATGAACGGCACCACCAGCCAAGACCGCACCAATTACTTCGAAAACGTCCCGGTTTCCGCGCTCGACATGGCCCTGTGGATGGAATCCGACCGGATGGGATCGCTGATCGGCGCGATCACGCAAGCCAAGTTGGACGAGCAGCGCGGAGTGGTGCAGAACGAGAAGCGCCAGGGCCAGAACCAACCCTACGGGCGCACGCGGGAGATCGTCCCGCCGGCCACCTACCCGGCAGGCCATCCCTACTCCTGGACGGTCATCGGGTCGATGGCGGACCTGGACGCCGCGTCGCTGGACGACGTGCACACCTGGTTCAAGACGCACTACGGCGCGGCCAACGCCACGCTGGCCATCGCCGGCGACATCACGCCCGAGGTCGCAAAGCAGAAGGCCGAGACGTTCTTTGGCGCGGTCCCCCCCGGACCGCCCATGGAGAAGCAGCAGGTCTGGATCGCCAAACGCACGGGCACGCAGCGCGAAACGATGCAGGACCGCGTCGCCCAATCGCGCCTCTACATGATCTGGAACGTCCCGGAGTGGGGATCGGCGGACGGCGATTATCTCGACCTGGCGGCGGACATTCTCGCGTCGGGCAAGACCTCGCGGCTCCACAAGCGCCTGGTGATCGATGATGAGATCGCCACCGACGTGTCGGCCTACGCCGCCTTGAGCGAAATCGCGGGCCAGTTCCACGTCGTCGCCACCGCGCGGCCCAATGTCGAACTGGAGAAACTGGAAGCGGCCATCAACGAGGAAATGGCGCGGTTCCTTGGGGAAGGGCCGACGAAGGAGGAACTGGAGCGCGTCAAAATGCAGTATCGCGCGAACTTCATCTATGGAATCGAGCGCATCGGCGGCTTTGGCGGCAAATCCGACATCCTG